>CAZDMM010000357.1:0-7541 GCA_964505845.1 uncultured Caldilineaceae bacterium | reverse complement strand
AGCGGCTCCAGGCCCAGCACCACGCCCGCCGCCTCGCTGTGGGCATACACTTCCTTGAGACCTTCCACCGCCCAGGCCCACTCTTGTTCCGGGCTGGCCATCGGCACTACCTTGCCCACTTGCGAAGGCACGATGGTCATCTCCCGGCCTTCCAACTCTTTGACCATAGTGATGCAATCTTTAAGGTACTGCACGGTGCTGGCCCGCACGGCCTCATCGGCATGAATCAAATCGCGCCCGGCAAACATCAGCGAGACGGAGCCAAAACAGAAGATATTATTTTCTTTGAGCAAGCGGCGCACGTCTTTGGTATTATATTTTGAGGGTTCGCCTTCAATCTCGATGCTGTCGTAACCATATTTAGCCAGCCGCCGAATAGTGACTTCAATCGGCTCAGCCCGCATCCAGTTGTGCATTGAAATGAACATTTTTGTAGCCTCCTCGCTAGATAATAATGAATTTATTTTTGGAGATTGGAGATTAGAGATTGGAAATTAAGCTCTAATCTCTATTTTTCGCTTAACTGCTCGGCCAGTAATTCCAGCAAACCCCGTACCTTGAGTCCGCCGGGGATTCTTTCCGCCTGCCGGCCCAGGTGATACAACACGCGGGGGTCATCGGTGATGAGGGTACGCACGCCCCGTTCGGCGGCTTCGGCCAGGCGAGTTTGGGCCAGCAGCATAGCCATGTGGGGCAGGGTAAAATACAACCCACTGTACGACCCGGAAGGCGCGGCCCGTTCCTGGCTCCAGAACAGCTCAATGGGTGGGGTGTGGCTGACCGCCGCCAGCAAGCGGCGCGGCGCACCCCAACGACCCGGCGCCCGCACCGTGTGATCGGGGTCAAAATAGGCATAATCCGGCAAGTTGGTCGGGTTGAAGGCTAATTTGCCCGCCGCAAGCTGCTCCGCTATAAAGGTAGTAACCTCCACCAGTTCCACTCCCGCCGGCCAGGCCAAGCCCAGCGCCTCCAACAAAGTCTGGAAGCTGTACACATCGCCCGGCGAGAGTACCAATACCCGTTTGGCCCCCACCGCCGCAATTTCGGTCAGGGTGGCCTGGGCCAACTGCCGGGCCTCCTCAATCAAGCCCATCGTATTCGCCATGTAGGGCGATTCCCGGCCCTGCGCAATCGGTACAGGCGCCACACCCGCCGCCGCCAACAGTTTTTGGGCCGCTTCAAGAGTGCTGCGCTGCAAGTGGTGAGCCACTGGCCCTACCAACAGGGCCGTCTCGCCTGTCCCACTGACGGACGCGGGAGCAGTTTCCACATAGGCGTTGCCCCACTGCTGAAATTTTTGGCGTAACTCATACACTTTGGCCGGGGCCGTCCCCTGCGCCACCACCTCGGCCCGGCTGGCGTTGATAGCCAGCGGCAGGGGTTGATCGGTGACACAGTGCGCCCGGCACATGCCGCAGTCGGCACAGTGGTACAGGATGCCGACCGTTTCCTGATTCCACTCGGCCAGGCCGCGCCGGGTGGAAGCAATCAGCAGCGCCCAGCCATGCGGCGAGGTCACCTCGTTGCGAGTCACATGCGTCACCGGGCATACATGGCGGCACATCAGGCAGTAACGGCAGCGCTCGGTGGTGAGGGTAGCGTCAATTTGTAGTTCGATAGGTTGGTTCATTTAGAATCTTTCCATCGCCAGCTTCTTTGTCTCCTGGTCAGTCTGCCAAAATTCGGGTTGTTGGGCCAGGAGGAAATCGGGCACGCGAAAGCCCTGCTTGCCCGGATTCATAATTCCCTGCGGATCCAGCGTGTCTTTGAGGGCTTGCAGCAGGGGCCAGGCCGGGCCGTACTGCTCCGGCATAAGGTAGCCCAGCTTCAAGCCGATGCCGTGATGCTCGTTGAGCATGCCGCCGTGCGCCAGCGAGGTACGGGCCGCCCGCGTCCAGATTTCGTTGTGCAGGGTCAGGGCTTCGCGGGCGTCTTGGGGCGGCTTGTTGATGACAAAGCGGTCGTACAGCATGGCCCCCCAGCGGAACCAGTGGGAGAAGTGGCCGATGTAATCCACCTGCCATTGAGCATAATTCTGCTCAATCAAATCTCGCTTGGCGTAATACAGCCGCTCAATCTTATCAAAGGTGGTCACGGTTTCGGTAGTGCCGTACATTTGGGGCAGGTGCAGCGACAGCGGCGGGTAGTAAAAATCGTAGCGATGATGCCACCACTCCTCGCCCGGCTCGCGGCCCAAATCCCTGGCCCCCAGTTCGGCGCAGATGGCCATGGCTCGATTTTCCTGGGCGGTGGCAATCTCGCGCCAGCCGTCAAAGCCCAGCACCATGTAGGCCCCCTCATAATCCAGCCCCAACACCCGTTTGACCACCTTGCGGGTGGAGTTGGGGTCATACAAGCGGATGACCATCGGCTCCAGGCGCTGCGTCATGATGCGCCGGCCCGCTTCCAGTGCTCTGGACAAATCGTCAAACAAAACGGCTCGCAGCAGGCGCACTTCCGGCAGGGGGGTGATTTGCATGGTCGCTTCGGTGATGATGCCCATCGTCCCTTCGGAGCCAACCCACAAGCCTCTAAAATCAGGGCCGGAGGCGTGGTTGGGCACAGGTGGGGTGCGGATGATGTCGCCGTTGGGCAGCACTACCTGCATGGAAAGCACCAAATCTTCGGCCTTGCCGTATTTGGTGGAGATAGTGCCGGAGCCGCGCGGGGCCAGGTAGCCGCCCACCGTGGCGCAGTTGGCCGAGGCCGGGTAATGGGGCAGGGTCAACCCGCGCTCATTCAAGGCCCATTCCAACTGCGTGCCGATGAGACCGGCCTCGGCGGTCACGGTCATCGAAATCTCATTGATTTCGATGAGGCGGTTCATGCGTTTGGTATCCAAAATGATGCCGCCAAACACCGGCCCGGCCCCACCTTGCGTACCGGAGCCGCCACCCCAGGGAATGACCGGGATGCGGTAGCGGTTGGCCAATTTCATAATCTCAGAGATTTGCTCGGCTGAGGCCGGGTGGACGATAAAATCTGGGGTGAGGTGTTTCTTGCCCCGGTCAAGCCACATTTGCATCATCCAGGACCAGTCGGTGGAATAGACCAGCTTATCGCTCTCGCGGACAGACACGTAAGCCGCGCCCAACAGGTCAACCAACTCCTGGTGGATGGTATCGGTTTGAGAATTGTTATGCATGAAGACAACCTTTGCAATTTACGATTTACGATTGACGATTGACGATTAGGGTCGAATATTGATATTCAATCGTAAATCGCAAAAAGATAGCCCTGCGGGTAAATCTGAAATCGTAAATAGATTTAGGTTCTGGCTAAACGCTTGAACATGTTTTCTCTCAGGGTTTTGATATGCTCACGCATGAGGTGTTTGGCGGTTTTACCGTCGCCGGCAAAAATGGCCTCAATGATTTGGCGGTGTTCCAGCGAACCGTCAATCAGGTATTGATCCGTCACCCGGTTATCGGCCCCAACCTTGTGCATGCGATTCCGGGCCTGCATGGTCATCTGCCCCAACAACCGATTAGGGCAAGAACTATTCAGCGTTTCGTGCCACTTGATATCTGTTTGCGACCAGGCGGCCCGGTCACCGCTTCTGGCAGCATGTTCTAATTCCAGGGTCAGGGATTGCATGATTTCGCGCACGTGCGGGGGCATGGCCTCGGCGGCCAGGCGGACCACTTCCGGCTCCAGCAGTTCGCGCACGTGGATGGCATCAAAAATATCTTGCATGGAAGGGGCGGCTACGGTGATGGCGCGGCCGGGGATAATTTGCACCAGCCCTTCCTGGGCCAACTGCTGCAGGGCTTCACGCACGGGGGTACGGCTGATGCCCAGGGCTTTGGAGATGCGGGTCTCAGAGAGAGGATCACCCGGTTCCAGGCTGGTAAGGGTGATAGCCTCCTGGAGGCGTTCATAGGCCACATGCCGTAGGAGACGGGAGTCAGACTCATCAATCTGCCCTTTCTCCAACAGGAATTGTTCCAGTTTATCCATAGCGTTAGCCATAACTGAACACCTATCTTTGCACTCATACGTCGAGTATTTAAGTTGTATACAGTGAGTATGTGAAGATAATACAATAATTAGGGTAGAATGTCAAAACAACTGCCGCCCTATAAAGACTTGTAAATTCCCTGATCGTTAAGTAAAATTGGCTCAGGAGATGCTCTTAAAGTTATGCGCACCAACGCTGGACAGCGTACCGGTGAATTGCATATCCTCAGCGAGGCCGCCAAAGCTCTGATTGCCCCTTTGGAACTGCCCCAACTGCTGCAAACGGTGCTCGACCGCATTGTTGGCGCCTTTGAGCCAATGGTGTTTGGGGTAGTGTGGCTGTGGAATCAATCAGAAGGCGCTTTGCAGCCCCAAGCCGCCTGCGGCCCGGCCGGGCGCGGCCTATCTATTGTATCCCACCTGGAACTGCATAGGGGAGAATCGTTTGTGGGCCAGGTTTATCTGCAGGGCGCGGCCCGGCTGCTCAACAGCCCGGCTGCGGTAGCCCAGGGGTGGGCCGAACTCAAACCAGCTCATCAGGCCGCCTTAGCTCACCTCATCGGTTCATCTGATCTGCCAGGCAGCATGGTGGCGGCGTCGCTGGCCGCCAATGGCCGTCAATTTGGGGTGCTTACCCTGGGCGGTTTGCCCGGTTCGGCCGGCTTCACCAAGAGCGACCTGCCGCTCATCCAGGCCCTGGCCGAATTGATTGGCCTGGCTATTGACCGCGCCAGGCGCGAGGCCGAAGCGGTTAACCTGCGTGAAGCGCAGCAGGTTGACCGCCTCAGGGCCGAGGCTTTAGCCACGCTTTCCCACGAGCTGCGCACCCCGCTGGCCGCTATCAAGGGCTATTCCACGGCCCTGCTGCTGGATGAGGTCTCCTGGTCGGAAGAAAAACGGCATGATTTTCTGCGCTTGATTGATGACGAGTGCGAAAATCTCCAAACCATGATACACCAGGTTTTGGATTCCGCCCTCATAGATGTGGGTCAACTGGCCCTGGAATACCAGCCGCTGCGCCTGGAGCGCCTGGCCCGCGAGGTAGCCGACCAGGTTCAGCGCCACACCGACCTGCACCACCTGGTGCTTGATTTTCCGCCTAAATTTCCCTTGATTGACGCCGACCCCTTCCGGCTAAAGCAAGTTTTGCGGAATATCATTGATAACGCCATCAAATATTCTCCGCATGGCGGCCTGGTGGTGATCCGGGGCGAAGTGCGGCCAAACTCCGTCGTTGTGAGTGTAGCCGACCAGGGGGTGGGCATCTCACCCGAAGACCTCATCCCCCTGTTTGAAAAGTATTTTCGGGTAAAATCACCCACCGGCTACCACATTCCCGGCACCGGCCTGGGGCTCCCCCTAGCCAGGGCGCTGGTTGAGGCGCATGGCGGGCGCATTTGGGCCGAGAGCAAAGTGGGCGAAGGGACCACCCTCTATTTTTCGCTGCCCCGCCAGGGGTTGAGCGCCGAACTTGAGGCGGAGTAAAGGCTTATGACCGAAGCAAAAATTTTGGTGGTTGACGACGAACCCAAATTAGTCCGGCTGGTGCGCGAGGTGCTCACGGCTACCGGCTTTAGCGTGCTTGCCAGCGGCAGCGGCGAGGAGGCCATTGATTTGATCGCACTGGAGCAGCCTGATTTGGTTTTGCTCGATATTGTCCTCTCAGACCAGCTTGATGGTTTTGAGGTGACGCGCCGGGTTCGGGAATTTTCTAATGTACCGATTATCATGCTCACTGCCAAAACGCGGGAGTCGGATTTGCTGCGCGGTTTTGAAGTCGGTGCGGATGATTATCTGACCAAGCCCTTTAGCTCCACAGAGCTGCTGGCCCGGGTGCGGGCGGTGCTCAAGCGGACTCAGCGAGAAGAGGCCGGCCAACCCAAAGCCGAGATTGGGTGCGGGCCGCTGCGGATAGACCTGGCCCGCCGCCGCGTAACGCGGGATGGGCAGGAGATCAGCCTTACCCGCACCGAATATGAACTACTGCACGAGCTGGCCTTGCATCGCAACCAGGTTTTGCTGCACAGCCAGCTTTTGAGCGCCGTGTGGGGGCCGGAATATCGGGATGACCTGGATTATCTGCGGGCCTACATCCGTTATCTGCGCCACAAGCTTGAAGCCGACCCGGCTCGGCCCAAACTCATCGTCACCTCGCCGGGGGTCGGCTATATGTTAGAGTGCCCGGAGGAAAGTTGAGCCTTTATGACACAGGTTCAAACTTTAAGCCCTCAACCTTTTCGCCGTGCTGAATCCGCACCGGCTCCCAACTGCTTTTCAACAGCATGCCCGGTTTTAAGGCCTCGAGCGAATCGGCTTTGATTTGGCCCATCGCCTTGACACCGTTCTCAAACTCAGCCACCCCGATGATCAAGAATCGTTCATCAAAGCCCCAGGGCAAATTAAAAATTTGGGTATAGGTGAGTAGTTTGGCCTGCCCCTCCGGCTTGATTTTTTCAAACTCCCGGCCTTTGCAAGCCAGGCAGCGGTCGTGGAACGGATAATGAATTTTGCCACAGGCTTTGCACTTGAAAGCAACCACTTTTAGCTCTGTCATTGATCAACCCTCCTCAAAATAAAGGCCAGCACGTTGTTGCCAAAGCCGCCAAAATTTACGGTCAGGCCGGTTTTTGCCTCTTTAACCTGCCGCTCCGGGCCAACTTCGTGGCGCAGTTGCCACACCACTTCTACCACCTGCGCCACCCCGGTGGCGCCCACCGGGTGACCGCGCGCCTTCAGGCCACCGGACACGTTGATGGGGATGTGTCCGCCCAACTGGGTTTTACCGGCCAGGGCGGCTTTGCCCCCTTCTCCCTTCTTAAAGAAGCCGACATGCTCGCTCTCGGCAATTTCCAGGATGGTAAAAGCATCGTGCAGTTCGGCCAGATCAATCTGGCCGGGGTTGACCTTGGCCATCTCAAAAGCCTGGTGTGCTGCCAGGCTGACGGCCTTCAAGTCGGTGGGGTCGTCGCGCTCCTGCAGGGTGTGGGTATCGGTAGCCTGGCCGAAACCGGCAATAAGAATAGGTGGTTTGCGGCTGTTTTTCACCCTATCCAGGGGGCACAGCACCACGGCCGCGGCCCCGTCGCTTACCGGGCAGGCGTCGTAAAGGTGGAGCGGGGCGGCCACCGGCGGGTTGTTGACCACGGCATGCGGGCTGTCTAAAATGCCCTCACGGGTGATCAGCATTTCAACGTGGGCGTAAGGGTTGAGCGCCCCCATTTTTTGGTTTTTGATAGCTACCGCAGCCAACTGCTGCCGCGTCACCCCGTATTTTTCCATATACAGCCGGGTAAACATGCCGGCCATGCCAGGCAGGGTGACGCCATAAGGATACTCAACCTGGGGATGGGTCATGGTCGCCACAAAGTCGGTGGCCCGCCAGCCGGTCACTTCGCGCATCTTTTCACCGCCGGCCACCAGCACCGTATCATAATAACCGGAGGCCACGGCCAGCAGTCCATTTTTAAGGGCCGACGCGCCGGAGGCCGGGCCGTTTTCCACCGTGTCCGCCGCCGCCGGCAGCAGGCTGAGCCGGTCAACCAGGGCGCTGGCTACCGCCGTTTGATGCTGTAACATGCCGG
>CAZDMM010000356.1:0-7554 GCA_964505845.1 uncultured Caldilineaceae bacterium | reverse complement strand
ATGGTTTCCAATTTGCCAAAGTCAACCGTCGGGCGAATGCGGGCGGTTTGGAACATATCCTGGTCTCTTTTGAGCACTTCGGTTACCTGGCCAATCACCAGTTTATCGGGAAAATTCCCACCCAACCCAGAAGTCAGCACAATATCACCGGGATTGACTTTTTCGTTGGGAGGGATGCGTTCCATGCTCAGGGTGCCGTCAATGTTGCCGCGCACCAGGCCGGTGACGCGGCTGTTTTGAATGAAGGCGTTAACGGAACTGGCCGGGTCAATCAGCATCAATACCTGGGCCACATTGGGGCCAACGGCGGTTACCCGGCCCACCAGCCCCCGGTCGGTGATCACCGGCATATTTTCGGCGATGCCATCCCGCGCTCCCACATCTACGTAGACAAAGTACAGCAGATTGGTGGGGTCAAAGCCGATGCTGCGGCCTACCACTGCGCCGGCCTGGTAGCTGAACTGAGGGTTGCTGCGGGTATAGTTGAGCAACTGGCGGAGCAGTTCATTTTCTCGTTCCAGCTCTTTGAGCCGAATGTTCTCCACCATCAATTTATTGTTGACCGCTTCCAGTTCGGTGTTGCGGGCGGCCAAAGCCTGGATATTTTCGGTTTGGGTGGTTTGGCGGGCAATGGTTTGGGCCACGTCGCTGACAACGCTTTGCAGGGGAACCAGGGCCGTTTGCACAAAGGCGCGCACAGCCGACATGTAGCCCAGCCGGTCCAGGGCAAACCCCAGGAACAGCAGGGCCAGGATAAGAAAAATATAAAGCTGCCGATTTCTGGCCGCAGTCATACTAATACTGTAGCAGGTTGCAGTAGCTCAGGCAAGTTATGCCTGGCAAATCACTAGGAGTGCAAAAGCTATGCTTTTGCACTCCTGAGGGGTCTCACCCTCGGTGGTTGGTGCTGCCCCGTTGCAGCGAGGTTAACACTTTGGCGTACTTGTCGTAACTTTCAAGCACTTGCCCGGCGCCGCGGGCCACGCAGGTGAGGGGGTCGTCGGCAATGTAGACTCGCATTTTGGTTTCTTCAGACAGGCGTTCGGCCAAACCTTGCAGCAGCCCGCCGCCGCCGGCCAGGGCGATGCCATTTTCCATCAAATCGGCAATCAATTCTGGTGGGGTTTCATCCAGCGTATCCCGCACGGCGTCAACAATCACCTGAATCGAGTCGCTCAGGGCTTCGCGGATTTCAATACTGGAGACTTCAACAGAGTCGGGCAGGCCGGTAATCAGGTTGCGCCCGCGCAAGGTGATGGTTTGCTCTTCTGGCAGAGGATAGGCGGAACCGATGGTAATTTTGGCCCGCTCGGCCATACGCTGCCCAATGAGGAGGTTATACTTTTGGCGGGCGTAGTTGATGATGGCCTCATCCATCTCATCACCGGCTACCCGGATAGAGCGGCTGACCACAATCCCGCCCAACGAAAAGACGGCCACTTCGGTTGTGCCGCCGCCAATGTCAATCACCATGCTGCCCAACGGCTCGGTGATGGGCAGTCCCGCGCCAATGGCCGCCGCCACCGGCTCCTCGATGATTTGAGCATCTCTGGCGCGGGCATTGCGGGCGGCATCGTACACTGCTCGTTTTTCAACTTCGGTGACGCCGCTGGGGATACCGATGACCACGCGGGGGGCGTAGAAAGGGGTGGGAATAAGGGTTTGCTCGTGTACTTTTTTGATGAAATAGCGTAACATCGCTTCGGTAATCTCAAATTCCGAGATCACCCCGTCGCGCAGGGGCCGAACGGCCACAATGTTGGCCGGGGTACGTCCTACCATCTCTTTGGCGTCTACCCCTATAGCCAAAGGTTTTTTGGTTTTTTTATCAATTGCTACTACCGAAGGCTCATTAATAACAATTCCCTTGCCCCTCACGTAAACTAGTGTATTCGCCGTTCCCAAATCAATGCCAACATCAACGGAAAAAAGCCCCAATAATGCATCTAAAGGGCCTGCCACTCAAATTCTCCTTCCAAATTCACACATAACAATAGGCAGGCTCGCCAATTTTTTACGCCTGCCTATCTGGAGCAATTATACCACAATCACCGCTTTACACAAACAAATTGCTTATCAAAAGCCATTAGCCAAAAAGAACCGTTGACTTATCGGGGGGATTGTAATATTATCACTGTACCATACAAAAGCTAGCTACAAGAGAAAAGTCTGTCCATGAGCCAGGTGCTTAAATGTAAAAATTGTGGCTTTGAGAACCCGGCGGCCCATTTGTTTTGCGGCCGCTGCGGCCAAAAGCTGATAACCCCGGAAAATGGTTCTTCCTCCTCCATCTTAAATGCCCCTATCGAAGGGGAACGCCGCCAGGTTACCATCATTTTTGCCGATATTTCCGGCTTTACCGCCCTCAATGACGCCGCCAAAACATCGGCCGAGGTTGAACAGGTGGTGCGCTTAATTAACCTGTGCCTGCAGGAACTGAGCGAGGCCATTTATGAATTTGATGGCCGCATTGACAAGTATATCGGCGACGCCATAATGGCCGTGTTTGGAGCGCCCAAAGCGCATGAAGATGACCCGGAACGGGCGCTGCGGGCTGCCCTGGCCATGCAGGAGCGGTTGGACAAATTTAACCAGAGCCAGGGTTTAACCGACCCGCTGGGTATCCATATGGGGATCAACACCGGCATGGTGATTGCCGGCGATATTGGCGCTACCCAGAGCCGGTCTTATACCGTGATGGGCGACGCCGTGAATGTGGCTTCGCGCCTGGAGCACGTCTCTGAAAGGGGCGAGATCCTGGTCAGTGAAACTACCTATAGTTTGACCAGCCGCCTCTTTGTGTTTGAAGAACGAGAGCCGGTCGTTGTTAAAGGTAAAAAAGAGCCGCTTAAAATCTTCCAGCTCAAAAGCGCCAAAGACCTCAGCCAGACTCAGCGGGGGCTTTCTGGGATGGAAGCGCCTTTGATTGGCCGCGAAGACGACCTGCGGGCGCTGGTAGGCTATTATCAAAGATTGCTCAACCGCCAGGGGGGCATTGCCGTTATCTCCGGGGATGCGGGGGTAGGCAAGTCGCGCCTGGTGCGAGAACTACGGCGGCGCAGCGACGAGATTGACCACAGCCACAAAATTTTATGGCTGCTGGGGCGCGGGTTATCCTATCGCCAATCCTTTAGCAATCGCCTCTTTGTGGATGTCCTCAGAAGTTATCTGGCTTTGCCGGAGAATCCCGACGAGTCGCTGGTGAGATTGCGGCTTGAGGTGATGGGTGAGGAACTTTTTGGCCCGCGCAAGCATGAGGTAATCCCCTATCTGGCCCGCCTGCTGGGGGTTAAGCTGGATGAATCCAGCGAGCTGCCCACCGACCCTCAATTTTTACAGCAGCGCACTTTTCTGGCTATTGGAGAGTGGGTAGAGGCCCTGGTCAGAAAACAGCCGGTTGTGTTAGTTTTTGAAGATTTGCATTGGGCAGACCCAAATTCTATAAAATTAATCCAATATCTGCTGACTTTAACCGTTTTTAACCCTATTTTGGTTATCTGCGTAACCCGGCCAGAGCCGGGTTCTGAGTTTTGGCAGTTAACCCGGCAGAGCGCCCAGGATTACCCGGAGCATTTTTCTGAGCTAACCCTGTGGCCCCTGACAGATGAAGAAAGCCGGCAGATGATCCGGCATCTGCTCAAAACCGATAACATCCCGGTGATGATGGAACGCTTGCTGGTAGACCGGGCAGCCGGGAATCCGCTTTTTTTGGAAGAAATGATCCGCAGTTTAATTGAGCAGGAAGTCATTCAACCTGCCAAAGAGGGCCACTGGCAAATTGTCCGGGCCGTTACCGAAATGGATATCCCCACCACCTTGCAAGGGGTTTTGACCGCCCGTATTGACCGGCTGGAAACCCCGGTTAAGGGAGTGCTGCAAGGGGCAGCGGTGATTGGCCGGGTCTTCCCGCGCTACATCCTGGAAGTGATTGTGCCGGATCATGATTTGCTTGCCCGAGCCTTGCATCAATTAGAAGCGGTTGATTTAATCGAAGTCCATACCCACGACAGCCAGCCGCAGTACCGCTTTAAACATGTCCTCACCTACGAGACGGCCTACAACAGCCTGCTGCACCAACAGCGTAAAATTATTCATCGCCAGATTGCCGACCACATGGCCCGCCTGTACTGGCAGCTAGGCGAAGAGTATGCCCCCATTGTGGCCGACCATTATTACAAGAGCGAAACCTGGCCCAGGGCTTTGCGCTACCTGCAGCGCTCCGCCGAAGCCGCCATCCAATCTTTATCCAACTATCAGGCGGTTGAGTTTTATACCCAGGCCCTGGAAGTAGCCGCCATCCCCGGCTCAGAGGCGGATGAATCTACCCTGTTGAATATTTACGAGGGCCGGGCCAAGGTGCTGGCCCTTTTGGGTGAGCCGCAGCGGGCCATTGAAGATTACGAAGCTATGCTGACCAAGGCCAAAGCCCTTAATGACGACTCCGCCCAGATGCGGGCCTTGAACGGTATCGGCTCGCTGAAGGCCAGCCACTTTGACTTTACCCAGGCATCCGAATCCTTTGAAGAGGCCCTGGCCGTCGCCCGCCGCCTGGGGGATAATGCCGGCATTGCCGACACGCTGAACCAACTGGGCCACTTCTATTGCAGCATGGGCAAACTTGATAAAGGCATGGAGTATTATCAAGAAGCTCATCAGATCAGCCAGCAGTTGGGGGATGAAAGCCGCCGGGTAGAAGCCGAAGACGGGCTGGCCAAAATAAAAATGGAGCAAGGACATCTGAACAACAGCCTGGAGCAGTACCACTCCATTCTGCTGACTCGCCGCCGCCTGGGCTACCGCAGCGGTTTGATCAATTCGCTGGCCTCGGTGTTGGTGGCTCAAACCTTTGCCGCTGATTATCGGGAAGCTGAGAAAACGGCCGCCGAAGTTCTGGAATTTCAGCGGAAATCGGGCGACTTTTACCTTGCCCCTTCGATAAAATATTACCTGGCCTTTGGGCAGTTATTCCAGGGTGAATTTGATCAAGCCGGTGAAAATCTAAAGGCCGGGTTGCGGCTGGCCGAAGAGCGAAAACATAAGGCGTTGCAAGCCTTTGGGGCCGCCTGGTTAGGGTATTATTATTTAACCATCGGCCTGGACGAAGCAGGGCTGAAGCAAGCAGAGCAAAGCATCCGCCTGGCTCAAGAGTTTGGTTCGCCGCTTTATATCATGCGTGCCCAAACAATTTTGGGGACGGCCTATCGCCATCTAAAACGGCCGGATGAGGCGGTTAAAATCTTAGAAGGCGTCCAGGCTGTGGCCCAGGGCATGGGTTTTGTTTTGGATGAGGTTATGATCCTCTCGCAACTGGTGCGCGCTTATATAGATAGTGACCACTGGTCAAAAATGGAGCCGGCCTTGCAGCGCCTGATGACCCTGGCCGGCAATAACCAGATCAAAGAATTCATTACCAGGGCGCAGTGGCTGCGTTCTTTGGTTGAAACTCACCGCCGGCGGTACGAGGCTGCCCTTGAGCTCTTGGTTAAGGCTTCAGAATTGGCCGAACAAACCGACAGCCGGTTAAGCCAATATATGATTCAAATTCAAAAAGCCCACGTTTATCACTTGTCGGGCAATAAGCCCGCCGCCAGAGATGCCCTCACCTACGCTCAGAAACTTCAAAAAAGGTTGGCCGACAGCCTGACCGACGAAACCGCCCGCCAGGCTTTTTTGAACCATGGGTTGGCCCAGCAGTTGCACACCTTAGCCGAAGCTCATCAAGGCAGCCCCAAGAAGACCAAAAATCCGTCCGGAGTCACGGCGCGGTGACGGTGAGTCTAGTTGATAAAATTGCCCATTTTTGCCGTCGCCACTCCCTGTTTGCTCAAGATGAGCGGATAGTGGTAGCAGTCTCCGGCGGCCCCGACTCGTTGTGTCTGCTGCACGTGTTGCACACGCTCCGCCCTACCCTCAAGCTATCCCTCACCCTGGCCCATCTCAATCATCAATTACGCGGCTCAGAATCTCAAGCCGACGAGACCTTTGTGCAAGAACTGGCCGCCCGGTGGCGTATGCCCGTAGTGGTGGAGCGACAAGATGTGGCCGCCCTGTCCGCCCAACGCCGGCAGTCGCTTGAAGAAACGGCTCGCCAGGTACGCTACGGCTTTTTGTGGCGGGTGGCGGTTGAAAAACAAGCCGCCAAAATTGCTACAGGCCACACCGCCGACGACCAGGTGGAAACGGTGCTGATGCACTTTTTACGCGGTTCTGGCCTGGCCGGGCTGCGCGGGATGCGGCCGGCCACCCCAATTGCCGGTTTGCGCCTGTACCCCGCCGATATCCCCGCTTCCTCAGATCTGCCTCCGCCCGACCTGATCCGCCCCCTACTGGAAACTTCACGCCGCGAGGTTGAAGCCTACTGCCAGCAGCACGGTTTGGCGCCCCGGCAAGATAGTTCAAACCAGAATACCACCTTTTTCCGCAACCGCATCCGCCACCAACTCCTCCCCCTCCTTGAAACCTACAACCCCAACCTCCGGCATGTGCTTCAGCACACCGCTAAAGTTATCACCGCAGAAGTAGAACTACTTGACGCACAACTGGAGCGCACCTGGCCGGCAGTGGCCCGCCGCGAGTCCGGCCAAATCATTGAATTTGATTTACCGGCCTGGTTGGAGCTGCCCCTGGCGCTAAAACGCTCTATCCTGCGGCGAGCCATGCACACCCTTCGGCGCAGTCTGCGGGATATTAATTTTGAGCACATCGAAACGGCCCTTGAAATTGTAGAGACAGGCCAGGTGGGCGCTCAGGCCACATTGCCGCAGGGGTTAATCCTGACCCGTGGCTACCAGACCTTTACCATTGCGGCTGCGGGCGCTCTGGCCGACTCTATGCCGGCGACGGTCCCGACCCTGGCTAAAGACCAGATAATTAAATTGAACCTGCCGGGTTTGACGCCTTTGTCGCCAGGCCGCTGGTTTTTAAGAGCCACATATTTTGCTGCTGACCAGCTACACCTGCCCAGCTTTGACCAAATAGACCCCTGGGAAGCTTACCTGGATGCCGAGGTTGTTGGCGCTGGATCGTTGCTGCGCGGTCGCCAACCCGGCGACACGTTTGCGCCGCTGGGTTTGGCAGGACGCCGTCAAAAGCTCAATGAGTTTATGATTAATCAAAAGATTCCGGCTGTCTGGCGCGATCATGTCCCGTTGCTGGTAGCCCATGACCAAATTTTATGGGTGTGTGGCTACCGATTGGCTGAACAGGGGCGAGTTTGCCCCTCAACCCGGCAGATTCTTCACCTCAGGTTTGAACAGCCTTAACCACCGCCTTGTTAAAAAGTGTTAAGGCGATTGCGAGACCACACGGCTTAGAGTATAATCAAATCCTTAAATCGGGAACGGCTTTGGAAGGAAGCAACCCATGACGATCCATGTTTTGCTCGTTGAAGATGCTACTTTGGATCAAGCAAAATCGTTAGCGGCTAACTTGGAAGATCAAGGCTACCAGGTATCTACCACTCACTCACCCGAAGGTGCAGTGGAGCAAACTAAAAACCTTTGGCCTAATTTGATCATATTCAATTCTCCCCACAGCCTTTTGAATTTCTCCGCG
>CAZDMM010000355.1:0-7572 GCA_964505845.1 uncultured Caldilineaceae bacterium | reverse complement strand
AAAATACGTTGGGGGCGAGTTCTGGGATAAAAATCTAGCATTTTCTCCAATAGCTCGGCATCTGTCCCTTCCCAAACCGAGGCCAGGGGTTGATAATCAAGCCGAGAGAATTCAGGTTGATCGTTCAACTCCGATTCTAATGGGGGTGGGATAAGTTCTAACTGTTTGGTTTGAAGCAAGGTGTCCACACTCCTTCCAGGAAGGAAGTATAACTTACTGCACTTAGTGGTGTCAAGAGTCAGACCGATAATCACAAACAAGTAAGATTTTTGTCACCAATAGGTGACATTATAAAGTTTTCCTTTTGATTGTCAAATCCTAACAAGGCGGTAACACAAGTGCAAAGGTTTGGTGAAAAATTACAGACTTTACGTAAACGTCGCCATCTGACCTTGAAAGAATTAGCCCATCAACTTGGGTTTAGTTCTCATAGCTATATCAGCGCCATTGAATTTGGCAAAAAACAACCTTCGGTTGAATTAGTCATCAAAATTGCCGAGTTGTTTGATGTCTCCACTGATCAATTATTAAAAGACAATCTGGAAGTGGAGTAATTGTTTAAGATTATCCCGGTGAGAAAATTTTATGCCAGAGCAACCCAAACGCCCCATTACCGCCGAAGACCTGTACAGCTTCAACCTCATCTCCGGCTGCCAGATTTCGCCGGATGGCCGGCACGTGGTTTACACCTTGCAGCGGATTGACCCCAAAAGCCACAAAGAGTACAGCAACCTGTGGGTGGCGCCCACCGAGGGCGGCCCGGCCCGCCAATTTACCTACGGCGACCAGCTTGACCGCCGTCCCCGCTGGTCGCCCGACGGCAGCCAGATTGCCTTTTTGTCCAATCGCGGCCATCCCAGACAGCCCCAAATTTACCTCATCCCCTTCTTCGGCGGCGAGGCCCGCCCGCTGACCCAACTGCGGGGCGAGTTTGGTCGCTTCGACTGGTCGCCCGACGGCCGCAAGCTGGTCTGCAACTTTCGCAAAAAAGACCAGGAAGCCATCGAGCGCGAGGATGACCCGGCCAAAAAAGAGTTGGGCGTGGTGGTGCGCCACATCACCCGCATCGTGTTCAAGCAGGATGGCTACGGCTTTTTGCCCCAGGAGCGCTGGCACATCTGGACGGTTGATGCCGCCAGCGGCGAAGCTGTGCAATTGACCGGCGGCGACCGGCACGATGAACTCGACCCGGCCTGGTCGCCCGATGGGCAGAGCATCGTCTTTTGCTCCAACCGCAGCGCTGACCCCGATTTGAACTGGGACCAAACCGATCTGTTTGTTATCCCCGCCGCGCCAGACCTGACAAGTTTAAAAAACCTGTCAGGTCTTCCCGGTGATGTGCGCCAAATCCCCACCCCGCCGGGGCCAAAAGACACGCCCGCCTTTTCGCCGGATGGCCGCTGGATTGCCTACTATCATTGGGGCGGGCGCTTTGACCGCTGGCGGCACACCAATTTGTGGGTGGTTCCGGCCGACGGTCAGGGCGAGGCCCGTAATTTGACCGACCCCCATGAGGTGCTGGCGACTCACGCCACCCTCAACGATATGGGCCGCATGGCAACTATGCCGCCCGCCTGGTCGCCCGACAGCCAGACCCTCTATTTTCAGGCCACCGAGCGGGGCAACACTGTGCTCAAAGCCGCCGCGCTGGACGGTTCGCGGGTGTGGAATCTGGTCGACTCCTACGGTGCGGTCGAGGAGTTCCAGTTTGATTGGCATCATGCCAAGCTGGTCTACCTGCACGGTACGCTGACCGATCCCGGCCAAATTTGGCTGCGCGACCTATCTACCCGCCAATCCCGCCCGCTGACTGAGGCCAACCGCGCCCTGCTGGAAGCGCTCGATTTGGGCGAAATCGAAGAGGTGTGGTTTAAGGGCGGCGCGGGCAACGACCTGCAAGGCTGGATGCTCAAGCCGCCCGGTGTCGACCCCGCCCAAAAATATCCTTCCATCTTGCAGATCCACGGCGGCCCGCTGTTACAGTACGGCAACTTCTTCATGCACGAGTTTTACTTTTTGGCCGGCCAGGGCTACGTGGTCTACTGGTGCAACCCACGCGGCGGCTGGGGCTACGGCGAGGCGCACGCCCAAGCCATCTACAATAATTGGGGCGGGCCGGATTACGCCGACCTCATGGCCTGGACGGACTTTGTCCAGCAGCAGCCCTATATTGACCCGGCCCGCATGGGCGTGACCGGCGGCAGCTACGGCGGCTTTATGACCACCTGGATTATCGGCCACACCGACCGCTTTGAGGCCGCGGTGACGCAGCGCAGCGTCAGCAATATGATCAGCATGGACGGCTCCAGCGACCTGGCCTACCGCTTTCACGCCCTGTTTGGGGCGGAGAAGCACGCCTGGGAGGATTTTGAGAATTATTGGCGACAGTCGCCCCTGAAATATATTGCCAACGCCAAAACGCCGACGCTGGTCATCCACAACGAGGAGGATTTGCGCTGCGAGATTGAGCAGGGCGAGCAGATTTTTATCGCCCTCAAAAAGCTGGGCGTCGAGACCGAGATGGTGCGCTTCCCCGGCGAACCGCACAGCCTCTCCCGTGATGGCCGCACCGACCGCCGCATCGCCCGCTTGCAGCATATTCTGAGGTGGTTTGATCGGTACTTGAAGGGGAGTTGACGAGGGTTAATAAACTATTATACTTTCTACAGAAGATTTGTCTACATCTCTGGCAAAGTTCGCATGGCTAAATTCGTCCTTGAGTTTACTGACAGCGCGTTGGAAGATTTGAGCTTTTTCAAAAGATACGAACAAAACCTTATCCTTGATAGCGTGGAAGTACAACTTATTTATGAACCGGCTACCGAAACTCGTAACCGTAAGTCTCTTGAACTAAATCCGTTGGCAGGTTGGGAGCTGCGTGTCGGCGCATATCGCATCTTTTATGATGTTATTAGCCCTGAAAACCTGGTAAAAAATTAAGGCCGTTGGTTATAAAGACCACAATATACTCTTTATTCGGGGCCAGGAGTACAGCTTATGAAAACGATAGATTTGAGTACCAAGCATATTAGTATCGAAGAAGTGTTAGACTTAGCCCAGCAGACGCAACTTCTGGTGCGCACGCCGGCTGGAAAAATATTTGTGGTGGCCGAAGTTGACCCCGACGAAGATGATGATGATTTTGCCCAAGAGATTGCTTTTACCCGTCAAAATAAGGCCCTGATGGCCCTGCTTAGAGAGCGGTCGCAAGAGCCAGGCCGATATACGCTCGCTCAAGTCCGCGAAAAGCTCAGCCTGGCTTCATCAGAGTAAGAGTGATAAAAATCTTCGGAATGATAATTTTGCTGTAACGATTCCTGATATGATGGGACTATTTCATAGAGTAAATTGATCAAAGAAAGGTACGTCTACGATGAGTCAAAATAATAATCATCACCAAACTCAAAACGGCACAGAAGTCGCCACGCTGGGCGGGGGCTGCTTTTGGTGCCTGGAAGCGGTCTACGACCAGCTCAAAGGCGTGGAGAGCGTCGAGTCCGGCTATGCCGGCGGCGCGGTCGCCAACCCCACCTACAAACAAGTTTGCAGCGGCAACACCGGCCACGCCGAAGTGGTGCAGGTAACTTTTGATCCCAACGTCGTCTCCTTCCGGGAGATTTTGCAGGTCTTCTTCACCATCCACGATCCGACCACGCTCAACCGCCAGGGCAACGACGTGGGCACGCAGTACCGCTCGGCCATCTTCTATCACAGCCCGGAGCAAAAAGAGGTGGCCGAGCAGGTCATCGCCGAAATCAACGCCGCCAAAATTTGGCCGGGCCGCATCGTCACCGAGGTGACGCCCTTTACCAAGTTTTACATGGCCGAGGATTACCACCAGGAGTATTATGAGAACAATCCCTACCAACCCTACTGCCAGTACGTGGTTGCGCCCAAAGTGGCGAAGTTCCGCCATCGCTATCTGGAGATGTTGAAAAAGTAGTAACAAGGTGACTGGCGCTTGGGCAATCACAAATTTTACTGGGCTTAATCGTCTTACCGGCAAAGAAAAGTGCCAGTCACCTGAATAGTCAAAAGTAGGTGGTCTCCCCCTACCTTTCCGGCCAATCAACCCAAAACCCCATTTTTCGCGCTGTGCGAAAGATGGGGTTTTTCAGTTTTTCAGATAGCGCAGCCAAACTCCTTGTTGTATAATATGCTCCTATAGATGAGCGAGAGTCGCTTTGGCGTGATTCAAGACCCGGCCGGCGCGGTGGCGGCGCTGGTCGGGCCAAAATTAGAGGCAACAACCTATGACCAACCAAAATATCCTTCAACCCAAACGCACCATTGCGGAACTGAAAGAACTACGCGCCCTGACCGGCAATGAGGACGGAGCGCAGCGGGTCTGCTGGACCGAGACCTGGGCTACGGCCAGGGCCTGGATGCGGGACAAGCTGGCTCAACTGCCGGTGGAGGTGACGGTGGATGAGGCCGGCAACCAGTGGGCCACCTTGCGTGGGCAGTCGGAAAAAGCCATGCTGATCGGCGGGCATATTGACTCCGTGCCCAACGGCGGCTGGCTGGACGGCTGCCTCAACGTGCTGGCCGGGCTGGAAGTGCTGCGCCGCATCGCGGGGGAAGGCACGCCGCCGGTCACAGTACGGCTGGTGGATTGGGCCGACGAGGAGGGGGCGCGCTTTGGCCGCAGCTTGTTCGGCTCCAGTTCTGTGTCCGGCCACATGAACCCGGATGAGCTGCGGGTATTACGGGATAAAAACGGCGTCGGCCTGCCGGAGGCGCTGGCCGCTCACGGAGTTGATCTGGATCGAGCCAAAGAGGCCGGCCAGCAGCTTAAAAACGCCGCCGCCTACCTGGAACTGCACATCGAGCAGGGGCCGGTGCTGGAAAGCCTGGGGCTGCCGCTGGGGGTGGTGTTGGGCACCTTCGGGGTGGAGCGACACCGTATTACCTGGCGCGGGCAGGCGGCCCATGCCGGTTCCACGCCCATGGACAAACGGCGCGACGCCCTGGCCGGGGCGGCCAAGCTGGCTTTGGAGATTCGCTCGATTGCCCAACGGGTGGGCGATGGGGCGGTCTGTACCAGCGGGGGGGTGGTCTGCAAGCCGGGCATCGTCACCTCGGTGGTGGAAACGGCGGAGCAACTGCTTGACCAGCGCCACCTGGACGCCGGCAAATTGGCCCAACTGTTGGCCGAGGCCCAGCAGGCCAGCCAACGCTTTGCCCAGGAGGAGAATATCTCGGTGGAGTGGGAACGGCTGTGGCAGATCGAGCCGATTCTGTTCCACCCCGATTTGATTGAGCTGGCCGATGCGGCCATCCGTGAAACCTGCGGCCTGTCGCACCGCCTGCCCAGCGGCCCGCTGCACGACGCCGCCGAAGTCGCCCGCGCCGGGGTACCGACCATCATGCTCTTTGTCCAAAGTCTGCGCGGCCTGTCGCACACCAAGGTGGAGGATACCCTGGAGGAGCATTTGGAGTTGTCGGTACAAGCCCTGGACCGGCTGGCTTCCAAGACGATGCAGTGGATTAGCCAGTAGCAATAAAAACTTATATCCTTTCCAATATGACGCTTGGAAAAGAATGGCGAATAAGCGAATGGCGAGAAATGGACGAGCCTATTTTCGCCATTCGCCATTCGCAAATTTTGTAGCGATTTTTTTCGGCGTGTCTGTTCTAAAATAAAAAGGAGTGACAATCATGCACAAACTAGTCTTGCTCCGCCACGGCGAGAGCACATGGAACAAAGAGAATCGTTTTACCGGCTGGACCGATGTTGACCTGTCGGAGCGCGGTTATGCCGAGGCCAAAAAAGGCGGCGAACTCCTCAAAGCTGAGGGGTACACCTTCGATATCGCCTACACTTCGGTGTTGAAGCGGGCCATCCGCACCCTGTGGATTGTGCTGGATGAGCTGGATTTGATGTGGATTCCGGTGGTGCGCTCCTGGCGTTTGAACGAGCGTCACTACGGCGCGCTGCAAGGGCTGAACAAAGCCGAAACCGCCGCCAAATTTGGCGATAAGCAGGTGCTCATCTGGCGCAGAAGTTACGATATTCCGCCCCCAGAGTTGGACAAGAGCGACCCGCGCTACCCCGGCCATGACCCCCGCTACAAAAATCTGACGGAGGCCGAGTTACCGCTGACCGAATGTTTGAAAGACACGGTGGAGCGGGTGCTGCCTTTCTGGCACAGCGCCATTGTACCCTCGGTCAAAGCCGGCCAGCGGGTCATTCTGGCGGCGCACGGCAACTCGCTGCGGGCGCTGGTCAAATATCTGGACAACATCCCCGACGATGAGATTGTCGGCCTGAACATCCCCACCGGCATCCCCCTGGTATATGAACTGGATGAACAGATGAAACCCATCCGGCACTACTACCTGGGCGACCCGGAGGAGATTGCCAAAGCGGCCCAGGCCGTGGCTAACCAGGGCAAAGCCAAATAAATAGGCTCACGTACAGCACAAGTGCAAAGTGACCGGCACTTCCGCAAGCTTCGAGGAGTAGCCAATCAATCCTGAAGTGCCGGTCACTTGTTCGTGGCTAACCAGGGCAAAGCCAAATAAATATAAAACCTCCGAGGAAAATTCCCCGGAGGTTTTTTGATTACGAGCGGGTCTGGGCAACTAACCGATTAGCCAAAGATCACCCAGGAGATGATAAAAGCCAGGAGGGTGTTGAACACCGTCGCCGCCAGGAAGACCCAGATTGGCTTGACCCCAATTTCCTTGAAATCGCCAAAGGCCAGGTCCCAGCCGATGCCCACAAAGGCCAGGATCAGCGCCCATTGGCGCAGATTTTTCAAATCGGTCACCTGTTCCTTGCTAAAAAAGCCCAGGCTGGCCAGGATCGAAAGCAGGATAAAGCCCAGCACAAACTTGGGGAAGCGATCCCAGATAAGCTTGACGCTGGGTTTTTGGCCGCTTTCCTTTTGTTCTACCTTGACCGCCCAATACAAAGCTAAGAAAAAGGCCGCCACTCCAATTAGCGCATTTTGCGATAACTTGACAATCGTCGCTACTTTCACCGCCTCTTCACCGTAGATCGTCCCTGCGCCGACGACAGCCGCAGTAGTGTCAATGTTGCCGCCAAACCAGGCCCCGGCCCAGGCCGGCGACATGCCAATCTTACCGGCAAACCAGGGCCCCACCACCATCAAAGGCAGGGCCACCAGGATGACCAGGGCGGTGATATAGGCCAACTGCTGGCGTTTGGCAACTACCGCTCCGCTGGCGGCAATGGCTGCCGATACCCCGCAAATCGAAACCGCCGCACTCATCACCGCCCGCAGTTTGTTGTCCAGCTTAAGCAAGCCGCCCAGCCACCAGGTAAAAAAGAAAACGGCGGTAATAAGAATCACCGCCTGGATGATCCCTCTGAAGCCGACGCTGGCAATCTCGGCCAGGTTGACCCCGGCCCCTAGCAAGACCAGGCCGATCTTCAGGAACAATTCGCTGCGAAAAGCGCCCCCCAGTTTTTGTTTGAGGCCGAGCAAGCTGAAAATGACATTGGCGATCAAACCGAGGCCGGCCGCCCAGATAGGAAATTCCAGGGTGCTAGGCCCCCAAACGGCCAGCCGGTTAGCGCCAATGGTTAGTACTATCAGGAGC
>CAZDMM010000354.1:0-7574 GCA_964505845.1 uncultured Caldilineaceae bacterium | reverse complement strand
GGGTGTTGCGCCTCAACTTTTGCCAGAAAAACTTCATCTGTTTGAACAGCCTGTTTAAAGAAATTATAATCACATTCATATTGTTGGCTGTAGGCTTTAATCTTGGCCGTAGCCTGGTCAATATGTTGAATACACTGCTCAATGGAGTAGGTGCGCAAAGCATCTTTAACCACCTACTCTACCTCACCAAAAAGTTGCGCCGTCTCTACCCAGTCGCTATCAATTGAAATGGTTGGCATCGCTCTTGCTCCTTCGGGTCGGTCATCACAACAGATCACTATCGTGCCATTATCTTACCACAATCACAGGCTTTTTTCTATCCCTGCCTTGTTATACCTCCTGGCTCAACAACTCATTCGTAGAGCGAATCAGCGCCTCCCGCACCGGCGAGGGGTTCAGCCCGGCCTGTTCCATGCCCAGCAGCACCCCGCCGACCACCGGGGGCGCGGTCAGGCGCACCAGCCGCGCCCCCGGCGCAACCTTGTGAATGGTCTCGCGCATGGTCTCCGCCAGGCGCGGGCTGCCGTTGTAAAAGCTGCCGGCCAGCACCACCTCAAATTCCATGGCTTCAAACTCAAGCTGGCGGATGACGCCGCTGGCCAGGCTGGCCAACTCCTGGCCGGCCCAGGTGATCAACTCTTGAGCCACCGCATCTCCGGCCGCCGCCACCCGGAACACAGTTGGCGCGGCGGAGGACGACAAGTGGTAACGCTGCTGGGTTAACCCTTCCAGCAAATCCTCGATGCCGGCCGCCCCGGTCAGCTCGATAAAAGCTGCGGTCAAGGCGGTGGCCGGGCCGCGCCGAGTCCAGGCCATGGCCACCACCTGCACGGCCTTGCGCACCAGTTCGGCCCCGCCGGCCGCCTCGCCAAAAAAGCGGCTGAAGCCAGTCATGCGGCCCACCCGCCGCTGCGCATCCCAGCCCCAGCAGTTGCAACTGGTTCCGGCAATCACGCAGACGCCCCAGCCGGCGCTGGCTCCGGCCAGCAGCCCTATCAGGGCATCATTGACCAGTTCAAAGGGCGTGCGGCCCAACTCCAAAGCTCGCAGGGTCTGCCGCAGCGATTCCCGCTGCGAAGGCCAATCATACCCGGCAATGCCAAAGCCGGCCCCGGCCAGTTGGTCCGGCCTCAAGCCGGCCTGATCCAGGGCCTGGCCGGTGATCTGGCGCAGCAGTTCCCCCAGGCCCTCATAGCCAATCGCTTCCGGGTTGCCGGGGCCGCCTTGCCCAAAGCCCACCGCCCGGCCGGTCTCATCCGCAATCAAGGCGTGGCTTTTGGTAGCGCCGGTGTCAATGCCGAGAAAGTAGTGTGGCATGTCTTGCCAATCCAAATTATATGAGATAGGTAGTGCGTGTTGCGTGGTGCGTATTACAACGGAACACGCAATACGCACTATGTCCAAAATTGCGGCAAATAGGCCCGATTTGTGGCTAGCATGTCATCCAGCACCGCCTGAACCCGGTCGGCGGAGGGGCCAAGCGGGTGAGCCAGCAAGGCTTGATAGGCGGCGTTGCGGTTGCCATGCAGGGCGGCCTCTACGGTGAGCAGCTCATACATTTTAACCTGGGCCAGCAGGCCAAAGCAGGCCGGGGGCAGCGGCTCGGCGGGCAGGGGGTGGATGCCGGCAGCGTCAACCCGGCAGGGCAGCTCCAACACCCACTCCGCCGGCCAATCCGGTACTGCGCCGGCCTGCCGCACATTGACCACGTGGGTTTCGCCCAGGTTGTTGTAATGAGCATTGAGGAGTTGGGTAGCCACCGTTGAATAGTAGGCCCCACCCCGTTCCATCAAGCCTTCCGGCGGCTCAGTGCGCCCCGGTTCGGCGTATTGCTGCAACAGTTCGGCTTCTACGGCCATGACGGTTTCGGCCCGCGAGGGGGGCCATTTTTGCTGCTGGGCCAGCTTGGCCCCGGTGTAATAGAAGTACTGCAAGTAGTTGTTGGGAATCATGCGCAGCGACTCGACCGTGCGTGGGTCAAAGGTGGGAGCGTATTCGCGGCTGGGCGTGTCCTGTAAATTAGCCAGATAGCCGGCCAGCACTTGCGGCCAGATATCCTCGCCGTCCAGGGTAAAACCGCGATGCCAGGAGAGATGATTCAGCCCCAGGGTGTCGAGGTTGGCCCGCGCCGGGTCAATGGGCCGGCCCATCTGCTTTTCCAAATCGGCCAGAATATCCATTTTCATGTGGATGGGCGCATTGCACACCCCTACCGCCGGAACTTGCGGGGCGTGCCGGAACAGAGCCTCGGTGACCAGGCCGGCGGGATTGGTAAAATTGACCAGCAGCGCGCCCGGGGCCAGTTCGCCCATATCGGCGGCAATGTTTAGAATCACCGGGATGGTGCGCAGGGCCTTGGCCATGCCGCCGACGCCGGTGGTTTCCTGGCCGATCAGTCCGTGCCGCAAGCCCAGATATTCGTCCTCGCGCCTGGCCCGCATCCCCCCCACCCGGAGTTGGGTGGTCACGTAGCTGGCCCCGGCCACGGCCTGGCGCTGGTCGGTGGTCAGATGGACGGCAAAGGGCGCGCCTTTGGCCTGCACCATGCGCTGGGCAAAGCGGCCCACCACGTCCAGCCGCTCCTGGGAAATGTCCATCAACCACAGTTCGGTCAATGGGAAGGAGCCAACCCGCTCCAAAAATCCATTGATCAGTTCCGGCGTGTAGGTAGACCCACCGCCGATGACAGCCACTTTCATAGACCAAATCCTACCTTTTCATTGACAATTCACAATTCATACCGCCAGGGTATCCCTTTGGGACAATTTAATCACTTCTCCGGTTGCCGCGCTTTGATACGCGGCGTCTACCATCCGCATGTTCAGCAAGCCCTCCGCGCCGCCGGGGCTGGGCCGGCGGCCGGTGCGAATGCAATCCAGAAAGTAAGCCAACTGGGTATCGTACATGCTCTGGGGGCAGTGAGGATTACGCACCGGCGGGAAGCCGGGGTCAACGGATAACGGCTCGCGCTGAGGCAGTTGGGATAATAACAGGCGGGTCGGAAATACCTGGCCGAAGCCGGCCGTCCCGTACACTTGGGTTGACGCCTCCGGGCCGTCGGTGTGGGGCTGCCACCAGCCCGACTCCACATAGGTGGTAGCGCCATTGTCCCAGTTGACCCAAATCACCCCGGTGTCATCCACGTCAAAATCTTGATAATGCGTATCAATTTTGGCATAAACGCTGACCGGCAGCGGGTCGCCCAGCAAAAAGCGGGCCGTATCCAGGGCGTGGATGCCCATATCGGCCAGCGCGCCGCCCCCGGCGTACTGTTTTTGGGTAAACCAGCCGCCCGGCCCCCAATTGGCATGTACTCCGTACCCTTTGGTGCGAATGATTTTGCCCAGCCGGCCGCTTTGCACCTGCTCTTTAAGCCACAGCACTTCCGGGTCAAAGCGCCAGCAGTGAGCCACCATCAACAGCGCCCCGGATTCCTGGCTGGCGGCCAGCATAGCCGCGGCTTCAACGGCGTTCAGGGCCATCGGTTTTTCGACCATCACATGGACGCCGGCTTGCAGCGCGGCGATGGTTTCCGGGGCATGCAGATAGTTGGGGGTGCTGACCACCAGCGCCTCCACCTGGCCGTCGTTGAGCAGGTCGGCCACCGCCGCATATTGGCGGGGGATGCCAAACTCGGCGGCAAAGGCAGCCCGTGACTCCGGGCGATGGTTGACCACCGCAACCAGTTCAGTCTCCGGCTGCGCTCGGGCGGCCTGGGCATGGATTTTTGAGATGTAGCCGGTTCCGGTAAAGGCGATTTTTAGAGTCATCGGTAAACCTCCATGATGGGGGATTGGAGATTAGAGATTGGTAATTTGCCAAAGGCACGCATCCCAAAGGGACGCAAAGCGGCGCAATCTCCAATCTCTAATCTCTATTTACCTCTCAAACTAAACGGTTATACTTCCGCAGTGCCACCTGCACCCGCTCGTGCGGCAGGGCGTAGACGGTATTCCCATTAATGCCCTGCATCGTCTCGGCGGCAAGCAGGGCATTGATGATGGCTTCCTCGGTGGCCTGGATAGTGGCGGCCAGCAGCGGGTCAAGCTGGTCGTTGGGCAGCATGTCAACCTGCCTCAGCCGCGACCTCCGGGCCGCACCGGGATTAGCCGTGGAAAAGGCTATAAAAATATCGCCGGAGGTGTTGGCCCCGATACCGCCCACCCTGGCAATCCCCATAGGCACGCGGCGGGCCAGCCGCTTGAGTTGATGCGGCAGCAGCGGGGCGTCGGTAGCCACCACCACGATAATCGAGCCGTTTTTGAGGCTGGCGGCTTCGCCAAAGTGAAACTGCGGCAGCAGATCGGTGATTTCCCGGCCCACCGGCGCCCCAGCGATGGTCAATTCGGCGCGGGAGCCGTGATTGGCCTGCACCAGCGCGCCGACGGTGTAGCCGCCCCGCTTTTCAGCCAGTTGGCGCGAAGCCGTGCCGATGCCGCCCTTAAAGCCGTGACAAATCATACCCGTACCGCCGCCGACATTCCCTTCGGCCACCGGGCCGGCGGCGGCGTTATCGAGGGCCGCACAGACGTGCTCCGGCCTGACGTGGAAGCCGTTGATGTCGTTGAGCATGCCGTCATACGTTTCGGCCACCACCGGCAGCAGCCAGAAAATGTCTTGCCCCGGAGAGAGCGGCCTGTAAAAGCGATGCTCCCGCATCCAGGCCACCAGCGCATCGCGCACCACCCCCATGCTGTGGGTATTGGTGATGGCAATGGGGCTTTCCAAAAAGCCTGACTCCTCCACCCAGGCGGTCCCGGTCATCTCGCCGTTGCCGTTGAGGCAGTACCAGGCCGCAAACACCGGGTCATAAGTTTTGCCGCGCGGCAGGATGGCGGTTACGCCGGTTCGCACCGGGCCTTGACCCACCACCAATTTCCCCTCCCCGGCGCTGAGGGTGGTGTGGCCGACCTCCACTCCCGGGACATCGGTGATAGCATTGAGCGGGCCGGGTTTACCATCAAAGGCGATACCTACCTCTCGCGCTCTCGGTTTGGAGGGTATGACGTTTGGAATAGACACTCACATTTCAGACTTTCATCCTGGGATCGGAGACCGCCGGCAAATACCGGGTCAGCGGTTCTCGGTCCTCGGTTGTCACCAGTTATTCGTAGTCAACTAAAAAATCTCATTAACCAAATTACCGTCAGCGCCGCTAAAATCAACCAAAGCACCACAATGACTCCAGCCGCCAACCAGTTGACCGGCTTGCCCTGGCTGATTATCTGCTTTGACTCTTCCCGGCACTCGGCCATGACGGTAGGCGGGATCATTTTGAGGGCCAGCCAGATGCCCGCCGGGATGAGCACCAGGTCATCCAGGTAGCCCAAAACCGGGATGGGGTCGGGGATCAGGTCAATGGGGCTGAAGGCGTAGCCCACCACGCAGGCGGCAAAGAGCCGGGCGTACCAGGGCACGCGCGGGTCGCGGTAAGCCAGGTACAGGGCGTAAATTTCTATTTTCAACTGCCTGGCCCATTGTCGCCAGCGGGTAAGGATGATAGTCGCTATCCTTTCACCGCCCCAAAGGTGACGCCCTGCAAAAAGTAACGCTGAAAGAGGAAGAACATCACAAACATCGGCACCGCCATGATAACTCCGCCGGCCATGAGCAGGCCGTAATCGGTCTCATAGGTGCTTTGAAAGGTCGCCAGGGCAATGGGCAGGGTGCGCATATCTTCTGAATTCAAAATAATGAGCGGCCACAGAAAATCATTCCAGGTTTGGACAAAAGTAAAGATACCCATCACCGCAATGCCGTTGGTGCTGATGGGCAAAACGATGCGCCAGAAGAGCGAAAATTCATTGCAGCCGTCAATCCGCCCGGCATCCAGAATTTCATAGGGCAGCGAGCGTATGACCTGCCGCATCAAAAAAACATTATAAGGCCAGGCCGCCGCCGGAACAAGCAAGGCCCAGTAGGTGTTCACCCAGCCCAAGTTAACCATCAGTTTGAACAGCGGGAACATGGTCACCTGGAAAGGAACCATCATCACCGCCATATACATCCAAAAGAGCCAGCGCCGGCCCGGAAAATCGAGCTTGGCAAAGGTGTAGCCGGCCAGGCTGGCAAAAAACATGTTCAGCGCCGTAACGGTCAGCGAGACAAAAAAGCTGTTAAAAATCCAGCGGCCCATGTTAGGGTTGGCAAAGAGCTGCTCAAAATTGGCCAGGGTCGGTTCTGCCGGAAACATTTCTGGCGGCTGGCGCATGTAGGAGGCCTGATCTTTCAGCGAAGTGGTAAACATCCAATACAGCGGCATCAGCGCGGCAATGGCGATGATGGTCAACAAGGCATAGGTGATAGTCATCCCCAGGCGATGCAAGGTGACATTCCCCACCACTCCCTGGCTCCTGGTTTGCTCCGCGGGCGGAGTTCCCCCCGAAATATCGGAAATCGCCGTCATACCTGCTCCTCCTTAATATTCCACATCCAGATTGACATAGCGAAACTGGATGACGGCCAGCCCCAAGATGATGCCAAACAGCACAATGGCCATGGCTGCCGCCAGGCCAAATTGGCGGGTTAAAAAAGCATTGACATAGATATAGTAGACCACCGTAGTGGTAGAGTAGAACGGCCCGCCGCCGGTGAGGGTATTGGAGGAGGCCGTAGTGGTCATCAAATAAATCGCCGTAAATTCGCGGAAGGTTTCGATGGTGCCGATAATCATCAAAAAGACAATGGTGGGGCGCAGCAAAGGGAAGGTGATGTGGCGAAATTTTTGCCAGGCGTTGGCCCCATCCAATATGGCCGACTCATACAGATCATAGGGGATGCTGTTCATGGCCGCCAACAACAAAATAAGCGCCGCTCCCACCCCGATAACCGGGTTGGAGAAAATCTGAACCGCCATAATCGAGGGCAATGATTGAGAGGTGGTGGTTAAGAAACCAAAGGGGCCTAGCCCCACCAGGCCAAATAGGTAATTTAACAGGCCAAAGGCCGGCTGGTACATCCAGCGCCAAATCAAGGCCACCACCACAATCGAAGCCACCGCCGGCAAATAAAAGGCCATTTTGAAAAAAGTTTTGGCCGGACGCGCCAGAGGATAAATTAATGCCGCCAGAAACAGCGACAGCGACAGACTGCCCAGCACGACTACCACACTATAGCGCACCGTGTTCCACAGAGCTTTCCAAAATACCGGGTCGGTGCCCAGTTTGCGATAGTTGCTCAGGCCGGTAAATTCGGGGTCGCCGGTAAGTTTCCACTTGGAAAAGCTGTAATACAAGGCTTGCACAAAGGGGTAGAATTCAAAGGTCAGGAAAAGCAGCATGGGTACCAGGATAAAAAGATAAGCCCAACGCGCCCGCCAGATGCGCTCCAACAGCGAGCGCCGCGCCGGGCCATACACGGCTGGATTTGTGATGGAAGCCATAACATCCGCTCCTCAAAAACTATTGGTGGAGCGCAAAAGCTGTAGCTTTTGCACACCACCTTTAGGGTCTTCACTCTGCTTACTCGGCCAGGATTACATTGGCTTCTTGCTCAAATTGTTTGAGCGCATCTTCGGGGGTCATGTCGCCGGTGAAGATGGCTTCTACCAACGGCTCATTTTTGACCAAAACCGG
>CAZDMM010000353.1:0-7582 GCA_964505845.1 uncultured Caldilineaceae bacterium | reverse complement strand
AACCTGCAGGGCCTCATTGATTGCTTCACGATAGCTTATGATTCTTTCAGCCATGATCGTCTCTCCTTAATTGGCTACAGATTGAAAGGGCCACAGTTCGCGCTGCGGGAAGTTAACGTAAACGTCCGTCAAAACCTCGTTCAAATCCGGCGCGGGACTGGACTCGGCGTAGGCCACGGCTTCTTCAATAGTTTGCCTGGCTTTGGCGTCAATGGCGTCCAAGTCGGCCTCGGTGAGGAGTCCTTGCGAAGTGACAACTTTGCGGAAACGCTGCAAGCAATCCTGATTGCGATACCGTTCTTCCTCGTCTTTGTCACGGTAGCGGATGGTATCGCCCTCAAAGTGGCCGAAATAGCGGTAGGTTTGGGCTTCAATAAAGGAGGGGCCGTCGCTGCGGCGGGCGCGGGCTACAGCTTCGCGCACCGCTTCGTACACGCTGAGGACATCCAGGCCGTCCACGGCCACGCTGGGCAGGCCAAAGCCGCGGGCGCGGGCGGCAATGTCCTGGCCTGACACGGAATATTTGGGCGAGGTGGTTTCGGCGTAGCCGTTGTTCTCGCAAATAAAGATGACCGGCAGCTTCCAGATACCGGCCAGGTTCAACCCTTCCATGGTGGTGCCCTGGTTTGACGCGCCGTCGCCAAAGAAGCACACCGTCACCTGGCCGCTGCCTTTGAGCTTGCTGGTCAGGCCCGACCCGCAGGCCAGCGGCGGCCCGCCGCCCACAATCCCGTTGGCTCCGAGCATACCTTTGGACACGTCGGCAATGTGCATCGAGCCGCCTTTGCCGCGGCAAGAGCCGGTCACTTTGCCATAAATTTCGGCCATCATGGCCTTGATGTCCACCCCTTTGGCAATGCAGTGGCCGTGCCCGCGATGGGTGCTGGTGATAAAATCGCTGTCGTTGAGGTTGGCGCAAGCCCCTACCGCTACCGCCTCTTCACCGGCGTACAGATGCACAAATCCGGGAATTTTTCCGGCGGCAAAATCCAGGTGCAGCCGCTCTTCAAAATCACGGATGAGGCGCATGCGCTCATACATCCATAGCAATTTTTCTTTGCTAATGTCCATAGATAATTATCCCCCTTGATAGAAAATCTACAACGATTTTTAATTGGAGTCACAGTTACATGGAATAACGGTTGAGGCCAAACGTGTGGATATTATAAGGCAAGACTCACCCCCTTCGCGTGGCAGCAAAGCTGTGCATTTTAATGAGGTTTGACAACCAAATTCAGTAACTTGTTGGAGGGCGTGAGGATTGCCCTCTGGTCCCAAGAGGCCCGGAAAGGCTCCGTGCCTTTGGTAAGGACAGACGCGGCTTTATCCAGCCTTCCAACCTTCCATTTAATCAATTACCGATTTCGAATATCAAAACTCATAAGCCCTGATGCAGAATAGTGTTCCCGCTCTATTCTGCTCCCCCTCGCTTTGCGGCGCTGATAATGTTGTCACACAACGGCGGGGCGATTCTATATGAAGGCATGGGCGTTGTCAAATTGATGGTAATTTTTCACCCCGCCGGGTCGTGGAGCATGCGCCCCATGAGACGCAGAGTTTTCTCCAATTCGGCCTGCCACACCTCCACTTTGGGGTGGAGCGGCAGGGAAAGCTGGCGCGGGGTAATTTTGGCGGCCGGGCTGAGGCGGCGCTGTAAGCCGGGCCGGTCAATCTCTTGCAGCGTGTCGGCCCGGACGATAATCTGGCCCAACTCGGTGATGATGGCCTTGACTCCGGCCTCCATCGCCAGGATTTTGAGCCGAAGCTGGTACAGCAGATTAGCCACCGGCGCCGGCAGTTCGCCAAAGCGATCGGCCAACTCTTTGGCCATGTCGTCAATGCCCTTGAGGGTGGTGACGCCGGCCAGCCGCCGGTACAAGCGCAGGCGCAGCTTTTCTTCCGGCAGGTAATCTTCCGGTACGTAGGCCGGGATGGGTAAATTAATTTGCACCCCTTCGGCCAGTGGGGTGACATAGGCGGCGCTTTCTTCCTGGCCTGTCCCGTCCCCGCCGGTGACTAACTGGGGCGACTCGCCGCGCAGCTCTCGCACGGCCTGAGCCAGCAGCCGGGTGTACAGGTCAAAGCCCACCGCCGCAATCTGGCCGTGCTGCTTCTCGCCCAGCAGTTCCCCCGCCCCGCGAATTTCCAAATCACGCATGGCGATGCGGAAACCGGCTCCCAATTCGGTGGCCTCGGCGATGGCTTCCAGCCGCTTGTGGGCCTCCGGGTTGAGTTCGTGGTATTTGGGGGTCAACAGATAGGCGTAGGCCCGCACCGCGCCGCGCCCCACCCGGCCGCGCAGTTGGTACAATTGAGCCAGTCCCATGCGGTCGGCCCGGTCAATGATAATAGTGTTGACGTTGGGCATATCCAGCCCGGTCTCGATAATGGTGGTGCAGACCAGCACTTCAAACTCGCCGGCCAGAAAGTCTACCATCACCTTTTCCAGTTGGCGCTCGCTCATCTGGCCGTGCGCCACCGCCACCCGCACCTCTGGTACTAAATTGCGGATGCGGTTGGCCTTCTGCTCGATGCCCTGTACCCGGTTGTACACGTAAAAGACCTGCCCATTGCGGTCAATCTCCCGCAAAATGGCAGTACGGATGAGGTTCTCATCGTACTCGGCGATGGTGGTTTGGATGGGCAGCCGCTCGTCGGGGGGCGTGTCAATGGTGCTCAGATCACGCACCCCGCTGAGCGACATGTGCAGCGTGCGGGGGATGGGCGTGGCGGTCAGGGTCAGCACATCCACGTCGGCCCGCATGGCCTTGAGCTTTTCTTTGTGCTTGACGCCAAACCGCTGCTCTTCGTCAATAATCAGCAGCCCCAGGTTGTGAAAGGCCACATCCTTTTGCAGCAGGCGGTGTGTACCGATGACAATATCGGTGACGCCCGCCGCCAAATTTTTGAGCGTTTCCATCTGCTGGTGCGGGGTGCGGAAGCGGGAGAGCATTTCAATTTTGACCGGGTAGCCGGCCAGCCGTTGGGTAAAGGTTTGGTAATGCTGCTGGGCCAGGATGGTGGTCGGCGCCAGCACGGCCACCTGCACCCCATCCATCACCGCTTTGAAGGCCGCCCGCAGCGCTACCTCGGTTTTGCCAAAACCCACGTCGCCGCAGATAAGCCGGTCCATCGGCAAGGGCTTTTCCATATCGGCCTTGACCTCCTGGACGGCCCGCAGTTGGTCTTCGGTTTCCACGTAGGGGAAGGCGTCCTCAATCTCGCGCTGCCACTCGCTGTCGGGGCCAAAGGCGCGGCCCGGCACGATGGCTCGCCTGGCGTAAATTTCCAGCAGCTCTTTAGCAATATCCTCGACCGCTTTTTTGGCCCGCCGTTTGACCGTGTTCCAATCGGCGCTGCCCAGGCGGTTGAGCGGCGGTTGCAGTTCATCCGTGCCCACGTAGCGGGCCAGCCGGTCGGCCTGGTGAATGGGCACGTACAGCTTGTCTTTGTTGGCGTACTCCACCGCCAGGTATTCCCGCTCCACGCCTTCAAAATCCAGCTTGACCAGCCCCACGTAGCGGCCAATGCCGTGCTCAATGTGGACGACCAAATCGCCGGGGTTAACATCGGCAAAAAAAGTTTCCGGGGTGACTCCCCGGCGCGGGCGGCGTGGGGCCAGAGCCGTCGGCTTTTTCCAACCGAACAATTCGGAATCGGACATGATGGCGAGGAGCGATGCGCCTTCACCGTGCGTGTCACGCAGCACCCAGCCTTCGATGAGCATGCCGTGCAGCAGGGTAACGCTGCCCGACGGCGGCGGCGGATCGCCGGGGGTCAGGCTGTCCAGTGGGGTGGCGATGAGGTTGGCTTGCTCGTTGAGCAGGTGGCTCAAGCGGGCCGACTGGCGGCTGACCAGCACCACCCGTTCTTTTTTCTTTTTGCGCTGGACGATGTCCTCGATGACGTTTTTGACCTGTCCCCCAAAAGCCGGGGCCGGGGCAAAGGCGGATTGGAGCAGGTGGGGAGAGTGGTCAATTGGAGATTGGACGCTTCGCGTGGAGATTGGTAATTGGTAATTGGTAATTGGAGATTGTGAATTGTTTTGATTTCCAACACTCTCCGCTTTCCGCTCTTCACTCTTCGCTCCCCCCTCTCCCCTCTCCGCTTCTCGGTCTGCGGTCTGCGGTCTGCGGTCTGCGGCGGTTTTCAGGGAGGTGAAGCCCAGGACAAGCGGATTCCGGGCGGTCAGGGCGGGAGCGAGGGTAGCCCAATCAAAATAGGGGTCGGGCCAGTCGGGCGGCAGGTCGCCGACATCGGTCAGGTTGCGTTTGAGGGTACGGGCCTGGCTTTCCAGCTCGTCAATCACCAGGGCCAGTTCTTCGGCCTCCTCGATGAAGACCAACGCGTTGCCGGGCAGGTAATCCAATACCGAGGAGGCGAGGGATGGGTGAGGCGAGGACTCGTCTCTTCGCTTCATCGCCTCATCGGGTCCTCCCCCCACCGTGCCATTATAAAAGAAGGGCAGGTAATACTCGGCCCCGCGAAAGGTAACGCCGTTAGCCAGGCGTTCCAAGTCTTCATTCAAAATTCGCCGGGCGCTGGGCTGCAGGCCGGCCAGGTCGCGCTGGCGCATTTGGGCGGCGGCCCGCTCGGCGTAGCGCGGCAGCCATTCCAGGGCCGGGCCGAGGGTAAAACTTTGCAGGCGGGCATCGGAACGTTGGGTAACCGGGTCAAAATGGCGCAGCGAGTCTATCTCATCCCCAAAAAGTTCAATGCGGATGGGGAGCGTGGCGTTGGGCGGAAAAATATCCAAAATGCCGCCGCGCCGGCTAAAGCTGCCCGGCACTTCCACCACTTCTTCCGGCTGGTAGCCCAACGCCACCCACTCTCGCACCAAATCGTTCAGGTTGATGCGTTGGCCCACGCTAAACTGCATGAGGGTAAATTCGTTGGGCGGCAGGGTTTGGCTCATCAAAGCGCGGGCGGAGAGGATGAGCAGGGGAGGTTGGGAGGGTGGAAGGTTGGAGGGTGGAAGGCTGGAAGATTGGAGATTAGAGATTGGTAATTGGGGATTGGATGCTTCGCGTGGAAGATTGGAAGATTGGAAGTTGGAGGGGTGGAGATTGGAGGTTGGAGAGGAGGGGGTGGTGTTCGATACTCGGCGGTCGGCGGTCGGCGGTCGGCGGTCATAGGCAACCAGGGCGGTGAGGGCGGCCAGGCGGCCTTGGATGGTTTCGCTGCCCCAGGGGACGCGCTCGTGGGGCAGGGCGTCGGGGTCGGGCAGGCGGTAAACGGCGGCGGGGTGTTCGGCCCAATTTTGGATTTGCTCGGCCAGGATGCGGGCGCGGTCGGCGCGGGCGGTGATAAAGGCGATGGGCCGCTGCAAATCAGCCTGGAGCGCGGCCAGCAGGGCTGGCCGGGCGGCGGTCAGCACCCCCAGGGGATGGCGGAGTTCGTCCGTCACTTCGCCCGCGTGGAGCGCGTCGGCCAGGGTGTTGTAGGCGAGTATTTGGTTAAAAAGTTTGAGTAAGGGTGATAAGTTTAGCAAGGGTAATTGGTGATTGGTGATTGGTGAGTGATTAGCGTTAACTATGTTTCACTACTCATCACCAATTACCAATGACTAACATTTGAATAGCCAAGCTAAATATTATAGCAAACTTTGAGCAAAAATGGGAATCAAAAAATCCGAAGCGACGATGAGACAGAAAAGAGACAGAAAAAGTTACCCACCGTTTTGATGCGATGGAGCAAACCATTTACCGCGACCTGCGGGCTACGATCATCAAGCTTGGAGCCACCTCGCTGCGAGTGGATTACCCGCAGGGCTATCCTAAAGGACACCCTTGCGGTGTACCACGCCGGGTACGGTGTCTTTTTGCGATTTGCTGGGCGGCGATCCGACCGTGCGGGTCTACTTTGACCGTAACGGCAAACGCTATGTTTCGGAGTGCAGCGGGCCGCTAGGGGGCCTTCGGCTCTGGCCGCACTTTTTAGATAATTTGCGGGCGGCGCAACTCGCCATAGAGTACACCTACCGGATTGGCGAGGCGTATGGGGTCAACTACGCCGAGGTCAAGCAGCAAGACCTGTTTGACCGTATCTTTGCCGCGTTGGAAGCGCCGCTTGACCCGAATGTGTTACTCCTGGGCAGCGGCAGCGAGTGGTGGGAGGTGTTGGGTGTGAACCGCACGGCCAGCCGGGCCGAGATTGTCAACGCTTACCGGGCGCTGGCAAAAATCCACCATCCTGATGTGGGCGGCGATGCCGATGAGTTCAAGCGGCTGCGGGCTGCATATGAAGCTGCTTTGAAGGAAACGGAGAGATAACAAAACCTCCTTCCAGTGCGCTTCGCCGCCCCTTGAGGGACGTAGAAGGGGGATTCTGTGTTTAGTGGGTGCAAAGGAGTTGGGCGGCTTGCACGTATTGAAAGTGATGCCGATTGCACAATTGACCGTAGTGGGGCGGTGTGGGATTCATCAATTTAAATTAAAAATCGGGAAGTTTCCGCTTGCGATCGCTCCACTTCCAACACCACCAACCGGGTAGCGATGCTCAACAGCGGTTCGTATACATCCGACTGACTCGGGGTAACTGCCTCCCAAAAGAGGCGGTAGGCGATAGTGTGGACCTGTCCTTTCGTTAGAGTAGCTGCCAGTCTCCCAAGACTCTCAGCAGCGGCCTGACGTACATCCTTATTCTTATCTCTCAAAGCGAAAATGAGTGTTTCCACCACGCGATCGCTTCCAAATTGTCCTAAGGCCTTAGCCGCAGCTTGGCGTATCTGCCAATCCTCATCCTTTAAGGCTCCAATAAGCGGCTCTGTAGCGCGGGCATCTCCCAGTTGTCCTAATATTTCAGTGGCGACTTGGCGCACATTCATATTCTCATCTTTCAACGCGGTGATAAATAATTCCACCGCCCGATCATCCGCCAGATGATTCAAGGTCTGGGCAACAGTTTCGCGCATGAAGCCACCTTCATCCTTTAAGGCGGTAATAAGCGGCTCTACAGCGCGGGTGTCTCCCAGTTGTCCTGAGGCTTTGGCAGCGACATCGCGTATATTTCCGTACTTATCCTTATAGGGTATATTTATGTACGTACCCTTCAATGCCGTGATAAGCGGCTCTACAGCGCGGGCATCTCCCAATTGTCTTAATATTATTTCAACGGCAATCCGGCGCACTTCCCAATCCTTATCCTTCAAACCAGCGATAAGTGGCTCCACAGCGCGAGCATCTCCCAGTTGTCCCAAGGCTCGAGCAGCGGCTCGACGCACAGTCCAATCCTCATCCTTCAAGGCATCGATAAGCGGTTGTACTGCTACTTTCCCCAGCCGTGCCAGAGCTTCGGTAGCGATTTCGCGCACAGTCCAATCCTCATCCTTCAAAGCAGCAATGAGCGGTTCCACCGCACGAACATCTCCTACCTGTCCCAATGCCCAGACGACGGCCTCTCGTGTTTGTTCTTGACTGCGAGCCTCCGTCCAATCCACCTTCGAATCTCCATCCTTCAAGACAGCTATAAGTGGTCCTACCGCACGAACGTCTCTCAAATATCCCAATGCTCTGGCGCCGGCCTTACGCACTTCCCAATCCTCATCCTTCAAGACAGCTATAAGTGATTCTACCGCCAAAGC
>CAZDMM010000352.1:2788-7589 GCA_964505845.1 uncultured Caldilineaceae bacterium | reverse complement strand
TTGCCCAATGGTGCAAGGCCAAAAAGCTGCGCTGGATTGGGGTTGACTGCGGCAGCGCCGATCACCCCATGAATACCATCATCCGAGATTGGATGCCGCGCCAGGCTCGCCAGGCGGAAAAAGTATTCCAAAAGAAATTCGGTAAATCGCTGGCGGAATTTTATGATGATACCAAATACCAAATGATGCACATCGAAATGTTCCCCTATGGCATCATCCACGCCGAGTGCCTGGGCGGCGACCTGGATTTGCTGCTAAATCGCCGGGTGACGGTGGGCTTCTTCCCCTGGCGTTTTGTGGATGGCGAAGCCAGCATTGGCCGCTGCGTGGCGATAGTGGATGAGGCCGAGTATGCGGAACTAATGAAAAAGAAGGAGGGTTTGCCCAAAACCAGGTTTGGCGACGCTTACGACCCGGCGCACGTCGAACGGTTGAATCAATTAAGTCAAGCTAATTTGAGATAAAAGGTAAGCCGTTATTGGTAATTGGTAATTGGTAATTGAAGGGTTTATAAATCTCTAATTACCAATAACCAAATATGTCTTTGGAATTTTAGGCAACAAGGAATGGTGGGCCGCCTATGAAAGCTACAACGGCTGGTGGCGCTGGGGCGTCGGTATGGCTCAGCCCATCTGTCCCTGGCCAGAGTATCGCCAGGAACTGGGCGGCGCGCGCATTTAGTATGTAACCAAAAAATACGGGGATAAGATGGTCAAAGATTACGCTCGCCAGATGGTGGGGATTGACTTGAATTTTGACGCGCCGGAAAGTGTGATCAAGGCCAATAAGGTCATGCGCGTCCCCAATGAGATATTGGTTTAGGCCAGGAAGGATATTTGCCCGCTGAGGAAAATGTGGTAGCAAAGGTATCCCTGTGCTCTTGTGAATGGGCGGCATGAGGATGCCGCATACAATGAGATAAAGCTATGTACAAAGGAGGTTATCAATGTATAAGCGGTTGTTGAATTTAATGGCTCTCTTGGTTGTTCTTAGTGTGGTAGCGGCTCAATGTGGCGGCGCCACTCAACCAACCCCAGCCCCGGCCGGTGAAAAAGAGAGCGGCGCCCCTGCTCCAGCCGAAACCGGCGCGCTCAAACTGGCGGCTATCTTTCCTGGCGTCATCACCGATGCCGATTACAACACCCTGGGCTTTATGGGAGCCACCGCGGTTCAAAAAGATTTAGGGGTGGAGATGGCTTATTCAGAAAAAGTGGCCGTACCCGATATCGAGCGGGTAATGCGCGAATATATAGACAACGGCTATAACATTATCTGGACACATGGCTCACAGTTTATCAATCAAACCCAAGATTTGTCCAAGCAGTTTAAAGATGTAGTTTTCATTGGGGAAACCGACGCCCCGATAGAAAATGCCCCGCCTAACCTATGGATTATTGACCGAAATTTTCACACCGCTTTTTATCCACTGGGAGTCCTGGCCGCCAAACAAAGCAAAACCGGCAAAATTGGCTATATCGGCGGGCTAACGCTGCCCTTCTCTTACGCAGAAGTTCATGCCCTGGAGCAGGCCATTGCCGATCAAGGTCTCAAAGTTGAGCTAAAGCCGGTTTGGGCTGGAGATTTTAATGATCCCACCAAAGCCAGAGAGTTGGCGCAAGCCATGATTGGTGAAGATGTGGACGTAATTATCGGCTCTCTCAACCTGGGGATGCTAGGTGTGTTTGAGGCGGTCAAAGCGAGCGACAAAAAAGTTTGGGTCATTGCCAAATATGTTGACAAATCACAATTTGCTCCCGATAACTATATCACGTCGGTGATTTATGATTTTGTGGGGCCGATGAAAGAGATTGTCCAAAAGATTAAGGCCGGTGAGAAAGGAGGTTATTACCTGCTCGGTTTCAATACCGGGGTCAATATTCAACCCCTCAAAAATACAGCACCAGAACTAAATACTGAGATTCAACAAATCGCAAAAGATATCCAGGATGGCAAGATTCAGGTTAAAAAAGATTCGACCAAGATTGAGTAAATCTTCGTATCTATTCAATCATTTCTTTTTCGCCGGGATTTGGGGATTAGGAGATAAAATCCCCAAATCTCCTAATCCCGGCTAAAAGCTTTCGGTCTTGGTGGCTACTGCTAAATGAATACAAATTTTCCAAGTGATACATGACCAAAACAATTCTGCACATGCAGGAGGTTCGGAAGACCTTTGGGCCTGTGGTGGCTCTGGACAATGTTAGCTTACAACTAGAGATAGGTGAAGTGCATGGCCTGCTGGGCGGCAATGGGGCGGGAAAAACCACTTTAATGAATATCCTCTATGGTTTATACAAGCCCAATGCCGGTGAAATTTATCTGGACAACCAAAAAATTGAGGTTCAATCGCCCAGAGATGCCATCAAACAGGGTATTGGCATGGTTCATCAGCACTTCTTGCAGGTTGAAAACTTTACCGTAACCGAAAACATTGTGCTGGGCACCCCCCTCAAAAATCGGCCTGTACTTGACTTACGCGAGGCCCAACAGAAAATCAAAGAACTGGCTAACCAATTTGGATTACAGGTTGACCCACACGCGATGATTGAAGAGCTGACGATGGGGGTTCGTCAAAAGGTTGAAATTCTCAAGGCGCTCTATCGCGGGGCCAAAATTTTGATCTTAGATGAACCCACCACCAGCCTCACCCCGCAAGAGGTGGATTCTCTGTTTGAGTCGCTTCGAGTGATGGTTGAGCAAGGCATGAGTGTGGTTTTTATCACCCACAAACTCCGCGAGGTGTTAAGTGTGTGCGATCAGATTACGGTGCTACGGGAAGGAAAAAGTGTGTTAACCCTCCGGCGCAGCGAGGCTTCTGAAGAAGCCTTTGTGAAAGCGATGGTGGGCGAAAACCTGGATATTAAAAAGAGCTTGCTCTTTTCTCAGAAAAACATCAGCGCAGACCGTACAGTATTGAATCGTAAAGCTGTTTTACAGGCCGAAAATGTAGAGGCGCGCGCTGAAAATGGCTTGCCTGTCATCAAAAATTGCTCCTTTGAAGTTCACCAGGGAGAAATTTTGGGGGTGGCCGGGGTGGCCGGCAATGGGCAGCAGGCTTTAGCCGAAAGCATCATCGGGGTTCGCCCTTTGAGCCGGGGCAGGATATTGATTGCAGGGGCCAACGTGGCTGAAACGCCTACCAACATCCTGCTTGAGGGGTTAGTAACCTATATTCCCGAAGACCGGTTACACGACGGCTATTTACCCAAAGCCAATGTAGCTCAAAATCTAATTCTTGGCTTTCACCGGCGCGCGCCTTATAGTAAAAACGGGTTTCTCCACTGGAATAATATCTATCAAGCCGCCTGGCGGCTCATTGCCGAATATAACATCAAAACCTCAGGCCCGGAGGATATCGCCGCTAATCTATCTGGGGGGAATATCCAACGGCTGATGGTAGCGCGGGCATTCTCTTATCCTGCCAAATTATTAGTGGTGCATAACCCCACCCAGGGTTTGGACATCCCTTCCATCGAATTTGTTTATTCCAAATTATTGGAACGGAAAGCACAGGAGGGCGCAACCTTACTGATTTCCGAAAACCTGGATGAACTCCTGCTCTTGTGCGACCGCATTGCTACCATTTATCGTGGAGAAATTATCGGGGTTTTGGAGCGCAGCGCCTTTGACAAATACGAAATAGGACGGTTGATGAGTGGCCTTAGAGCTAGCTAAATCGGCAGCAAAACCTAAGTTCGGTTTAACGGCAATCGTGCGACGATTTGCGCCGTACCTTGTTGCCATCCTGATTGCCTTTGTGGTGGTAGGAATACTGATTGGCTTGATGGGTTTTGACGTGGCCAAAGCCTATACCACTATTTTGTTTACCTCATTTAGAACCCCTAACGGTTTTATCCAAACCCTCCTCAAATTTGTGCCGCTGCTGCTCCAGGCTCTGGCTTTTACGGTGCCCCTGGCTGCCGGCAAATTTAATATCGGGGGAGAGGGACAACTGCTGGTTGGAGCTATCGGCGCGACGGCAGTTGGCATCATGTTGGCTAATTTACCCGCATTTTTATTGTTACCCCTGGTCATATTAGCGGGAGTAATCTGCGGGGCCATCTGGGCCGCCATTCCGGCCTGGCTGCTGTATCAATTTAAAATGAATGAGATACTCACCACCGTTTTATTGAACTTTATCTCGTTCGAGCTGGTAAACTATGTGGCCACCGAAGTTTGGCCTGACACGATGGCCGGACATCCCACCACCATTCCCATCGGAGCGGGAGGTGAGTTGCCCCTGCTTATCGCCAACCCCCCTCTCCACTTTGGCATCATTCTGGCCCTGTTGATGGCCGTCATTGTCTACATTTATACCGATAAAACCTCGGCTGGATATGAATTGATTGCTACCGGAGCCAATCCCAGAGCCTCCAAAGTTTTTGGCATCCCGGTGCGCCGTGTTTTTATTCTCTCTTTGGTCATCGGCGGCGCATTAGCCGGCTTATCCGGGTCTATTGAGGTAGCCGGTAATTATCACGGGCTGATTGAGGGAATGCAATCTAATTTTCTCCTGCTCGGCATCATCATCGGCCTGATTGCCAAAGGAAATAACCTGGCGGTTCCGTTTATCGCTTTCTTTATTTCAATTCTTGAAGTTGGGGCCAGCGCCATGCAGCGTACCCTCGCCATTCCCAGCGAAATGGTATTTATTGTGGAGGCGTTGATATTAATCTTTGTGCTTTTGTCAGATGTGGTCAGGAGACGCTAACTGATGGGTCAGTTTGAGGTGCAGCTTATTAACTTTGCTCAGTTGATTATCCTGGCCCTGGTGCCTTATGTTTTAGCCAGCCAGGGGACA
>CAZDMM010000352.1:0-2778 GCA_964505845.1 uncultured Caldilineaceae bacterium | reverse complement strand
AATGCTAGGCGGCAGAACCGGCGTTTTTAGCGTCTCTCAGGAGGGTATTATGCTGGTAGGCGCGTCGGTAGGATTTTTAGCGGCCCATCTCTCCGGCAGTTTAATCGTCGGGCTTCTTTCAGCCCTCATCATCGGTGGGTTATTCGGACTCATTTTGGCTTACTTTACCACTACCCTCAAAATGGATCAGTTTGTGGTGGGTCTGGCTCTATTTTTTATCGGCCTGGCTCTATCAACCCTCTTCTTTAAGATTTTTATTGGCGTAACCTTGCAGCCACCGCTCATCCCCACGCTGCAAAATGTGGCTATCCCCGGTTTGGCTCAAATTCCCATTGTCGGCCAAATCTTCTTTCATCAAAACCTGTTAGTCTATTTCACCATTCTGGTCTCAGCTTTTTTGTATTATCTACTTTATAAGACCAGCTTTGGCCTGGAGTTGAGGGCAGTGGGCGAGAATCCCAAAGCCGCCGATAGCTTGGGTATAAATGTCGGCCTGATGCGCTATGGGGCCACCATCGCCGGTGGCATGTTAATGGGCTTGGCCGGGGTTTATCTACCGATGGTTTACACCGGCACTTTCACGGAAGGCATGGTCAGCGGGCGCGGTTGGATAGCCCTGGCCCTGACCTTTTTTGGCGGTTGGAAACCTCACCTTATCTTTTTCGGAGCGCTCTTCTTTGCCGGGGTAGAAGTATTATCATTACAGGTTCAGATTATTGGGGGCGGAATTCCGCACCAATTTCTCCTGATGACGCCTTACATTGCTACCATCTTGGTGATGATGCGCCCCATCAAGGGCGCCAGCGCTCCTGCTTTTTTGGGGCAGAACTATGACCGTGAGAAAAGAACCCTGGTCTAGCTGTCACAAAGTACAAAGTTGTGCCCATCTCAGGTGAGATAGTGATGTAAATTAAGAAGGAGGTGCGATTAATTAACATTATTTGTTGGTATTTTCAAGGGGTTGTTAGTAATTGGTTATTGGTAATTGGTTATTGGTCAAACCTGGTTTTAAGAAGACTTCGGTAAGCCTCTCTGTAAATTACCAATCACTATTTACCGATTACCCTCCATACATCTTTTCAATGATGAAAAGTTATTAAAAAAGGGAGTCAATTATGGCTACTTCCACTTTAGAGCATGATGAAAAGAAAATATCAGGTTATTTGCCCACCGACACCCCCCCTATTGGGGCCATGATCAGCCTGGGCTTTCAACAAGTGCTGACCATGTTCCCGGCCACCGTTTTGGTGGCTATCCTGACCAAATTTGATGTGGGGGTGACGCTGCTGGCCAGCGGGTTGGGCACCATTATTGCGCTGTTGGTAGCCCGGCGGCGCATCCCCATGTACTACGGCTCCAGTTTTAGCTACATTGCCGTGGTCATCACCACCATGAGCATCTACGCCAACGACTGCTTTAGCAACCCTGCTACCTTCTACTGCCCGGAGGGAGTGCGCATTGTGCAGGTGGGTATTATGGGCACGGCCGTGGTCGAAATCCTGGTCGGCCTGCTGATTATGCGGGTGGGCAAAGCGGCGTTGGATAAGGTGCTGCCGCCGGTCATCACCGGCAGCGTGGCGGTGGTCATCGGTATCGCCCTGGCCGGAGCGGCTTTGGGTATGGCCGGCGCTCACTGGGGCGTGGCTTTTATCACCCTGATTGTCACCGTAGCTTTCTCCGTCTACTTGCAGAATAGAGGATTGCTGGGTATGCTGCCCATCCTGTTTGGGGCAGTGGTAGGCTATATCGTGGCCATCCCCTTTGGCCTGGTAAATTTTGACCTGGTGGCTCAAGCCGACTGGGTGTGAGTGCCCAACATTACCATCCCCGCTTTTGAGAATCCCGCGGCCTGGGCTTCTGTTTTGAGCATCGCCCTGATTGCCATTGCCACCATCCCCGAAAGCACCGCGCACCTGTACCAGATGAGCCTGTACATTGACCAGTTAGCCAAAGAACTGGGTCGCCAACCCATAGAAATCAAGAAACTCATCGGCCTGAACCTGGTGGCCGACGGCAGCGACGACCTGGTGGTAGGCTTTTTGGGCGGCTGCGCCGGCACCAACTACGGCGAGAACAACAGCTTGATGGCCATTACCCGCAACTACTCGGTGCCGGTCTTGATGGCTGCCGGCGTCATCGCGATCCTGCTGGGCTTTATCGGCAAGCTGGCGGCGGTGGTCAACACCATCCCGGTGGCGGTCACCGGCGGCCTGGCAATTTACCTGTTTGGCGTCATCGGTATGCAAGGTATCGCCTTGATTCAATCAGAAAAGGTCAATCTGTTTGAACCGCGCCAATTGGCGGTCGGTGCGATTATTTTGATTACCGGCATCGGTGGCAACCTGGCCCTGAAAGATGGCCTCTTCCCCTTTGCCATTCCGGTCGTCTTCCCCAACGGTATTCCGGCCATCGTTTTTGCCGCGCTGGTTGGCATCCTGTTGAATTTGCTCTTCTTGATTATCCCACCCTCTATGTTTGGCGTGGCCGAGCGAGAGAATATTAATTATAGCAGTTGACAAGTGACCGCCAACGACGGACCGCTGACCGCCAATGAAAAAGTTGAGCGGTCAGCGGTCTCCGGTCGGTGGTCAGACTTATAAAGGAGGTCGTGTATGGCGCATAACCCAACCCCCGGACTCCCGGAGTTCGATTATATCAAGCCGGCCACTCTGGCCGAAGCCAGCCACTTTTTGGCGGAACATGTCAGCCAGGCGCGCCCTTTTATGGGCGGCACCGATACCTTTGTGCGGATGCGCGACGGTTTTTGGAAAGAAAAAT
>CAZDMM010000351.1:0-7589 GCA_964505845.1 uncultured Caldilineaceae bacterium | reverse complement strand
AAATATTGGCGTTGGGGGCAATACCCATGGAGACGGTGGTGGCAGAATCGGAAAACTTATTCCAGATAATCCCGGCCACGTGGGAGCCGTGGCCGTAGCCATCGTAACTCTGGCTGTAGTTGGTGAAACAATAGCCACTTTGCTGTGTGCCAATACCGGGGCAAGTGCCACTGCCCACAAAGTCGGCCTGGCCTTTGAACATACTGGTTAGGGTCGTACTACCGAGGGCAGTTTGGACGGGATTGCTGAAGCGAACGCCGCTATCGAGCACGGCCACGGTGATGCCTTGGCCGGTGATGCTGGGGCTTCGTTTGTGCAGCACATCGGCTCCCACGTCAATGGCGAACGGGTTGACCAGTTGCCAGACCTTGGAGTCCGCGGTGGGCTGAGCATCGGGGCTGCCGTTCCAGGGTACGGGGAAGCGGTAATTGGTAATCCAGTCGGGCCAATCGGCGCTTTTGACTCCTTTATCGGCCACAATGGAGCGCACCGCAGGGTCGGCGGCCAGGGTGTTTAATTGTGTGGCAGGGAGGGTGGCGGCCACGGCCTCAATCAACCACAGGTCGCTGCTAACCTGGCCACCGGCCCGTTCGACCGCTGCGGCGGCGGTGGCGGAGGAGTCGGCGGCGGTGACGATGACCGAGACAGTTTCGCTGTGGGGCGTCCACAGACTCGGCTCAACGTAGGCGGCCTGTTGCAGCGGCGCTGAGGCCGAGAGCAGTAAGACCCCAACACCAAGTAATATGAGGGTGAGAGTAAGAATGAGAAGATGGGGTTTGGAGTTCATGATGACGTTCTCCTAAAGGAGCAGAATAAAAGTAATGATGAGTTCGTTGCTGCACCACATGAGGTTGTTAATGATCGAATGATTAAAGCTGATCCGTTCTGCAAATATAGAGCTTGCTCGATCTCCTGATATTAGCATACCTTTTTCCAGCATGTCTGTCTGTGCCTTGCTACATAGACAAATGTGATTTAAATCACTCGCCCTCACACTCAAGTTTACTCGATTATGCCCCAATTAAACACCCCAAATTTACGGTATTTTTACCGCACCGGGTAGGACTAAAGTCCTACCGCCCTGGCTACCATTTGGCTCGCTGGGCTTCGATTTGTTGGTCACGCTCTTGCAATACCCTGGGTAAGTTAAGGATGACAATTTTGCCGGCCTCATAGGAGATCAACTGGCGTTTGTGCCAATCTTGCAGCAGGCGGTTAACCCACTCTCGACGCGCCCCAATCAGCGAAGCCAGGTCGGATTGGTTCATGGCCAAATCCAGCACATATCGTTTTCCGGCCTCTACTTCCTGGCCAAACCGGTCGTTGTAGAGCAACAGAATATGAAGGAGCCGGCCCGCCGCATCATATTGAGCGATGGTTTCGGCATAAGCGGCCGTCCAACGTAATTTACTGGCCAGCAGCCGGGTCATGCCCAAGGCCAGTTCGGGCAGGGTTCGCATATGGTATAAAAAGCGCTCACCCTGAATTTCTAACAACTGGCAAAGCTCCATCGCTTTGGCGGTGGCCGAGCGAGGTTGGCCATCAATGATGGCCAGCTCTCCAATGGTATCGCGGGCAGCAAAGATTTGGAGTGAGGTTTCGTTGCCGGAGGGGCTGACTTTAAAAACCCGTACTTTACCCTGCATCACAATGTAAAGCACGTGGCCGTGATCGTCTTGATGAAAGATAACTTGATCGGTTTTGTAGGTTCTGAGGCGAAAATCTGCAACTAAAGTGGCTAATTCCCGGTCGGTTAAGTTTTCAAACAGCGGCATTTTTTTGAGGAAAGCAATCCGTTCAGAGGTTGAAATCGGCGTCGTGGAGGGATCCATAGTAAGCTCCTGATGATCATTGAAAAAGCAACAGCTCATTAAAATATCTTCGTTCATATTGGTATAGCGTGTGCAGGTGCGTCGCACCTTACCCCAATATGAGCGAATATCTTTAATGGGGGCAATTATTGATTAATTTTAAAGTCCCTCAGCTCAGCCAGCTTCCTCTAAAATATATCTTCTGGTATACATCTTACGGCAAAAAACTATAAGTTAGATAAGAATAGCGTAAAAAAATAGTTAGAAAAAAATAAAGGCGGCCGGGCAGATGATTTGCAAGTGAACTAATACACACCCAAGTGTGTTGTAATGCACAGCCCTGAGGCGCAAGGTGTGGTATATAGAATAATTAATTTCCACCTCAGCCCATTCGATCCTCCAGCCTTATTATCTCATAACTTGGGTCTTTATAGCAATATAGACCGATCATTATACCCTGCCAGCCGGCCGGTCAATAGGAGCCAGGATGTTGTTTCCTACCTTGCAAGGCAAAAGTGTCTTAATTGTAGATGACGATCCGCAACTGCTGAATCTGATGAAAGTCATCCTCTTGCAGTCACAAGCGCAAGTGTATACTGCCGACGGCGGACAGGATGGCTTACAGCAGTTTTACCATCACCAGCCCGCTTTGGTCATTCTTGACTTGATGATGCCCGATGTGGATAGCTGGAAAGTATGCCAGCAAATCCGGCAGCTTTCTAACGTGCCCATCATCATCCTCACGGCGCTCGATCAAGATTCGCATCTCGTCTCGGGTTTAAATTTGGGCGCTGACGATTATTTGGTAAAACCGGTTGAAACCCAGGTATTTTTAGCCAGAGTCGAAGCGCTGCTGCGGCGGGCCACTTCAATCCCTGAGACTCCCACCCCGGTGATCTACAGTGATGATTACTTAACCGTAGATTTGGACCGGTACCAGGTGCTGGTCCGGGGCCAGCCCGTCCGGCTAACGGCCAGGGAATACCGGTTGCTCATTGATCTGGTTCAAGCGGCCGGCCGGGTGCGAACCTTTAAGCAAATTTTAGAAAGTGTGTGGGGCTGGGAATTTCAAGAGAGTGTGGATTATGTTCATACCTATATTTCTCGCCTGCGCCGCAAGCTAGAACCAGACCCCAAGAATCCCCGTTATTTTTTGACGGAATATGGCATTGGTTACTGGTTTGCAAAACCCGGTTCCATCAAAAAATCAAAGTAGCAGCTACATCTGCCTGTTTGTGAGGCTGGCCGGCCTGTTTTTTGGCCGGGGTGTTAACCGAACCGGTTCCGTTTGGGGGTGTTTTTGGTTCACGGGCTGCTTAATCTGGGCGCGCCGGTGATTTGGCCTGTGAGGTAACACACACCGGGTTGTGCTCTAAAACACAGCCAATTTTGGTCGCAAATGTTACCATGCGAGTATGCTTTACATCCCTGACGCCCTGGCTTTTCTGGAAAAGTATATCTTTTGCATTTTCTTTAAATGCAAAAGAACAGACGCGACCTCGCGGTGGGTGCGCAGTGAGGTTGAGAGACGGGTTCAAGCCAGGACTGCCGCTTTGGTAAAGGCCAATCAGATTCTCCAGGCCGAGTTGGCCCAGCAGCTAAAACAGGGGCAGCAGTTGAGATCGCTGCTCAAAGAGACACATCACCGGGTCAAAAATAATCTTCAAATCGTTTCAAGTTTATTGGGGTTGCAAGCCAGCTATACTGATGATGCCCAGGTGATTGAGACCTTCAACAAGGCGCAACAGCGCATTCGTTCTATGTCGCTCATTCACCAAAATCTATATCTGTCTGACAATCTGGCTCAAATTGATGCGGCTGAGTATATTCACACCCTGGCGGCTCACCTCATTAAATCGTACACCACCCAAACAGAAATCAACCTGGAAGTTACCGTAGAACATATCCTTTTAGAAGCCGAGATAGCCGTTCCCTGCGGGTTGATTCTCAATGAACTAATTTCTAATGCCTTTAAATATGCTTTTCCGGCCGGTCAAGGCGGCAAAATCCAGGTAAAGCTGTGGCTTGGGCCTGACCATCATCTGAACTTGATTGTAGCCGATAATGGGGTTGGTTTTCCAGAGGGACTGGATTTCTATCAGGCTAACTCATTAGGATTGAAATTAGTTAACAGTTTTGTCCAGCAACTGGAGGGAACCATGACGTTAAACCGCCGGGAAGGAACAGAATTTAAGATTACCTTTCCGCTGCCTCACCAGGCTGAGAAGCCGGCAGGGTAAAGCTAAAAATGCTCCCGCTACCCGGCACACCCTCACTTGCTACCCCCACCTGCCCGCCCAGTTTATCCACAATCCGCTGCACAATAGACAGCCCTAAGCCATATCCTTCCGCCCGTACCTGGTTGAGACGGGTAAAGGGGGTAAACAGTTGCCCTTGTTCTTCTAGTGTCAGGCCCCGGCCGTTATCGCGTACCCAAAAACGGATCATGTTATCTGGCTGGGCGGTAGCGCCCAATTCTATGCGGGGAGGCTGCCCACCGTACTTCATGGCATTACCAAGATAGTTGGTCCACACTTCCTCAATCCAGGGGCTATACCCCCGGGCAGCAGGCCAGGCGCTCGGCGTGATGATTTGGGCCTGGTATTCCTCAATCATATCAGCCAGGCGCTGCTGTACCTCGGTCACGATGTGGCCCATATCGAGCGGGGTTATTTTGACCTGTCCCTTGCGCACGCTGGCCAGCAGTAACAATTCTTCAATAATGTTCAGTGATTTGTGTGTAACCCGCCTGAGAATAGCCAAAAATTCCCGGACCTCCGCCACCGATAGGGTGGGCCAATCGCTTTGAAGCAGTTCAGCATAGTTGTTCACAATTCCAATGGGTGATCGCAGATCATGCGCTACCGTATGGGCAAAGGCATCCAGTTCGGCAATCAGCTTGTCACGCTCAATAAGCTGTTCATTGAGCTGCTCGTTAGCTTTTGATAGGGCCAGCGTGCGCTCAATGACTAACTCTTCCAGGTGGTCTCGCAGGTTTTCGGCCTCCTGGCGGCGCAGGCGTTCAGCCTCAAAGAGGCGAGCATTTTCCAGGGCCAGGGCGGCCTGGTCGGCAAAGGCTTGCAAGCGTTCCGCGTCGGCCTGGGTGTAAAAACCGGGGGTGGCGCTATTCACATTTAAAAATCCCAAAACCTTGCCCCGACATTCGATAGGCGCAGCCGCGTAAGATTGGATCCAGCGGTGTTCTTCCCGGTAGTACACCCATTCAGGATGGCGGGCCACATAGGGGATAACCAAAGGCTGCCGGTTTTGCTGCATCTGGCGCAATAAAGCCACATTTTCTAGCTTGAAGGCAATAGAACCGGCATAACTTTCGCCGCCAAACCATTCATAATTACGCCAGCGAAAGACCCGCACCGTCTCAGCCTCAATCAACATAATATTTGAGGAGTCGTGAGGAATAACATGACTCATCTGCTCCAGGATACGATCAAGAACTTCCTGGTACTCAAGCGTGCTGTTCAAGGTAACCCCGGCCTGGCGCAAGGCCTGGCTCAAACGCCGTTGTTCGGCCTCAGCTTGCTGAGAGCGAACCAATTCTTGGTGCAGGGTTTCATAAACAGTTTTGCTTAAATAAGGCATAATATACCCTTTGAGTTGCATAGGGACCCAGGCTCCCGCACAATTATATTTTATAATATACTATACTCATACCACAACCTTTAGACTACATGTACCTAAAAAACAGGGTGTTTTTGACGACGCAGCTTGTTGTCACCGCCGGGTCGAATAGACATAACAAATATTTAACAATCGGCTTGTGTTTTAAGGCGACGTGTTATAGAATGATTCATAAGGCCCGCAGTAATCAGCGAATCTGGTTGAACTTTGCTTTCCGTAGCATTTATGCTATGATGAACTTTGCATCTTTAATCACAACTGAGGTTTTCTCCCGTGAAGGTTACAATTGAAGAACTTGAACGCTGTGAAGTTTTACTCACCCTTGAGATTGACTCTGCTCAACAGGAAAAATTGCTAAAAAAAGCGGCCCAACGCATCTCGCGTGAAGCCCGCATTCCGGGTTTTCGGCCCGGTAAAGCCCCCTACAATGTCATCGTGCGCCGCTTTGGGCTGGAAGCGCTGCAAACTGAAGCATTGGAAGAATCGGTCGAAGAGCTGGTTAAAAAGGGCATGGCCGACGCCGACATAATCCCTTATGCTCAAATTAAACTCGACGGCGTAACCTGGGACCCGCTGACCATCAAGGTTAGAGTGCCCACCAAGCCCCAGGTAGAGCTGGGCGATTACCGCACCATCCGTTTGGAAGCGACCCCCGTTGAGGTCAGCGATGAAGACGTTGATCAAGCCCTGGCCCGGCTGCAAGAGCAGCGCGCCACCTGGGTTCCGGTAGAACGGGCTGCTGAACTGAACGATTTGATTTCGATGACCGTAACGGAACAGGATGGGGATACCATTTTATCCGACCATCAAGCGGTGGAATACGAACTCAAAGCTTTGCCAGAAGAACAACAGGGCAAACAGCCAGATTTGACCACGCCTCTCCTCGGTCTGCAGGCCGGCGATAGCAAAACCTTTACCATTACCTACCCCGCCGAGTTTGATAACCCGGAATACGCCGGCAAAGAAATCACCTTCAACGTAGAAGTCAGCGGGGTCAAACAAAAAGAGCTAGACCCGCTGGATGATGACTTTGCCAGGCAGATAGGGGATTATGACACGTTAGAGGCCCTCAAAGATAAAATTCGGGAGGACATCCGCCAGACTCGCCAGCGCCAAAATGATGTTGAACTTGGCTCCAGAGCCTTGGATGAGATGGTTGAGAAAGCCGAAAAAATTGAGTGGCCGCTGGGCCTGGAAGACGAGCAGATTGACCAGGAAATTGAGCATCTGGAGCGTCACCTCAAACAGTCCGGCTTAACCCTGGATGGCTATCTGCGGGTTAACAGCAAAACCGCTGACCAACTGCGCGACGAAATTCGCCAGCAAGTTACCGGCCAATTAAAACGCGGCCTGGTGATGAGCAAAGTGGCCGAATTGGAACAGCTAGAAGTCAGCCAACTGGAAATTTTGGAGCAGGCCAAACTCATGGCCGACATGTTTGGCGGCGGCGACCGGGTTTGGCAAAATATCATGGCCTCAGAAGCCCGGCAGGGTGTGCTGGCCAATGATTTGCTCTCCAACAAAGTGATCCACCGGCTGGCCGCTATTGCCAAAGGCGAAGCCCCAGAACTGAATACCGAAGAAAATAGTGCGCCGGAAACCAGCCCAACGACAACGGAGTCCGAGGCAGACAGCGCAGCTACAACCGAAACCGTAGAGCTAACCACGGAAGAATCCGTCAATTCTCAGGCTTAAGGTCAGATCAGGAAAGGAGTTATAAACATTATGTCGTTCAATGCACCCCAAGCCATTATCCCTCTGGTCAGTGTGAGCACCGGGCGTGGCGAGCGGGCTTATGATATTTACTCATTGCTGCTGAAAGAGCGCATCATCTTCTTGGGCATGCCCATTAATGACCAGGTTGCTAACCTGATTGTGGCCCAACTGCTCTTTCTCAACCGGGAAGACCCGGAGCGTGAAATCCAAATGTATATCAACTGCCCCGGCGGCATCATCTACTCCGGGCTGGCTATTTATGACACCATGCAGCAGGTTCAGGCCCCTATCAGCACCTTTGCGGTGGGGGTAACGGCCAGCATGGGCACGGTTTTGCTGGCGGCCGGCACCAAAGGCCAGCGCTATGCCCTGCCGCATGCCACCATCCACATGCACCAGGCCGGCGGCGGCGCGCAGGGCTAC
>CAZDMM010000350.1:0-7614 GCA_964505845.1 uncultured Caldilineaceae bacterium | reverse complement strand
TGGCTTAATTTTACCTGACTTGACCAAAATCAAAAAGCGAGCGGCGCTGTCATTGAGAGCCTTTCTTCCGGGTTGTTAGCAGGTATTGTCATCTCTATTCAAAAGTGATATACTCAACCCCACTAAGCCGCCATAGATGCCAGGAGGAGTGTGCCATGCATAAACTTTTGTGGTCAACTATGTTGTTGGTCGCCGCCTTTGGGGGAGTGGCAGCCTGCGCCGGTCCAACCCCGGAGCCGATTACCGAGATTGTTAAAGAGACGGTGGTGGTGCAGCAAACCGTCGTGGTAGAAAAAGAGGTGGTAAAAGAAAAAGAGGTGGTGGTCACGCCCACCCCTATCCCACCCAGGCAGGGCGGCGTTTTTGTTGACGCCGAAAGCGCCGACGCCGAAATGGCTAACCCGGTTTTATCCTCTGAAAGCGGCGCTTTCATCCTGGAGAATTTTATCTTTCCGGCTGTGGTGGGGCAAGATGCCTTTACCGGCGAGTTGGTGCCCACCGAATTGGCCGAAAAGTGGGAGTCCTCCGCCGATGGCCTGACCTGGACCTTCCACCTGCGGCCAAACCTCAAGTGGAGCGACGGTGACCCGATTGACGCCGCCGATTTCAAATTTACCTATGAGGCCATTGCCAGCGACAAAGTGGAGAGCGCCCGCAAATACATCACCGATTACATTGACAAAATTGAAACGCCTGACCCCCAGACGGTTGTTGTCACCTTCAAAGAAGTGCGCTGTGACGGATTGGGCAACCTGGGGTTAGGTTTGCTGCCCAGCCATCTCTACAAGGCCGATTTTAGCGACATTTCTCAATATAATGAAAAGCCTCCCGTCAGCGCCGGGCCATTTAAGTTCAAAGAGTGGGTGCATGATGACCACGTGACCCTGGAGCGCAACCCGGATTTTTGGAAAGGCGCGCCCCACCTGGACGGCTGGATTTACAAAGTAGTGCCAGACCCCGGCGGCCGCCTGGGCCAGCTTCAGAGTGGCGAGGTTGATGTCATCGGCGTCCAGCCGGAGCAACTCACCAGCGTTGAACTGGACCCCAACCTGAAAGTGTTTAAGTATAAAGACGACGGCTATGATTATATTGCCCTCAACATGGCTAACCCCGCCAATCCCCAACCGGGCGAGGCTGAAAACGGCCAGCTTATAGACCAGGAACCCCATCCTATCCTGGGCGACCGCCGGGTGCGCCAGGCTATTGCTTACGGCCTGGATTATGACGCCATCATCAGCAAAGTTTACCTGGGCCAGGGCTACCGCATGGCCGCCAACGTGCTGCCGGCCATCGAGTGGGCTTACGATAAAGACCTCCAGCCTTATCCCTTTGACCAGGAAAAATCCAAACAACTGCTCGAAGAAGCCGGCTGGAAAGAGGGCAGCGACGGCATCCGTGAGAAAGACGGTAAAAAGTTATCCCTGCGGCTGATGACCAATGCCGGCAACAGCACCCGCGAAGATTTGGGCGTATTGGTGCAGGATCAGCTCAAACAGGTGGGTTTTGACATCCAATTTGAAGCCATTGAGTGGAGCACCATGCTGGAGCAAATGGATGGGCAAACGTATGATATGGTCATCATCGGCTGGACTGGCCTGGGTTCTGACCCCAATGATGACGCCTTCTGGCATACCAATCAAGATGTGCCGGGCAGCGGCTTCAATAACGTCAGCTACCATAATCCAGAGCTAAACAAACTGCTGGAACAAGGCGTTTCTGTACCCGACTGCGACACCGCCAAACGCGCCCCCATCTACAAGCAAATCCAAAAGATTATCCACGACGATGTGCCCTATGTTTTCATCGCCGGCTCGGTGGATAATATCGGCTACAGCGCCAAATGGGAAGGCATCAATCCCGGCCCGTGGCAGTTTTATCACAATGTGGAACAGTTTGCGCTGAAACCGTAGTGAAGTAGTCAGAGGTCAGTAGTCAGAGGTCAGTTTTTTCTGACTTCTGGCTACTGTTTACTGTCTACCGGGAAATCTCTATGTCGCGCTATGTTATTCGCCGCTTGCTGCAAGCTATCCCCACCCTGCTGGGGGTGAGCCTGATTAGCTTTTTTCTGGCTAAAGCCACGCCGGGCGACCCCGTCCTCAATATGACCTTTAACCCCAAAGTGACCGAGGCCACCCGCCAAACCCTGCGTAAACAGTTGGGGCTGGATCAGCCGGTGGTGATTCAGTATGTGCGCTGGTTCACCGGCCTGGTCTTCCGCCCCGGCGACGCTACGGTGGAGTTATCCATCAACCATACTTCCTGCGCCTACCTGAGCATAATCAATTACACCGCCTGCGACAGCGGTGGCGGTATTCTGCGCGGCGACCTCGGCACCAGCATCGCCACCAAACAGGCGGTGTGGGACCGGCTGATGGATCGCGTTCCGGCTACCCTGGAACTGACCACGCTGGGGCTGCTCATCGGCTTAATCCTGGGGATACCTCTGGGTGTGTGGAGTGCGGTGCGCCAAGGCTCCTGGTTTGATAACCTGGTGCGCTTTTTTTCGGTCATCGGTAACGCCATACCGGTTTTCTGGATGGGCTTGCTGCTCATCTTTTTTTTCGGCGTCTATTTGGGCTGGCTGCCCACCGGCGGGCGGCAAACCGTCTCGCTGTCCGGGGAGTTTGACCTGGCCGACCGAATCAGCCATTTGATTTTGCCCTCCACGGTTTTAGCTATCGGCTGGATTGCGGTGCTCAGCCGTTTCATGCGCACCGAAACCCTGGAGGTGATGCACAACGATTACATCCGTACCGCCAAAGCCAAAGGCCTGGCCCCGGCTCAAATCTGGTTTGTGCATGCAACCCGCAACGCCCTCATCCCCCTGGTCACCATTTTAGGCCCGGCGATTACCGGCCTGGTCAGCGGCGCGCTGGTCACGGAAACGGTCTTTGCCTGGCCCGGCATGGGCCGGCTCACCTTTGATGCGGCCCTGCAGCGCGATTACCCCCTGGTCTTGGGGTCGGTGATGATTGCCTCGGTTTTGGTCATCCTGGGTAATCTATTATCAGATATTTTGTATGGTATTGTTGACCCACGAGTCCGGCTATCCTAGCCGGAACTAATGGAACTATCGCTTCTTTGAATTGATCTTATGAACCTTGACCAAACCCAGGCTGCGCCGGTACCCTTCCCAACCTCAAAAATTGGCGGGGCTGCCCTGCTCCAACGGCATCCGCAAAGTTACTGGGGCATGGCCCTGGAAAACCTGCGCCACGATAAATTAACCCTGCTGGCTTTGGGGTTTGTGCTGGTCCTGGCCCTTCTGGCCGGATTGGCCCCCTTGATTAGCCGGGGGGTGGGGGTTGGCCCCAATGATACCAACCTGGATAACGCCCTGGCCCCGCCTTACCTGGGGCCATTCCTGGCCTGGCACGCCGGCCTTGATGTAAAAACGGCGCCGCGGCTGCTGCGGCTATCGGGCGGTATCCCGCACTGGCTGGGCACCGACCAACTGGGGCGGGACCAGTTGGTACGCCTGCTTTATGGGGGGCAGGTAAGCCTGATGATAGCCTTTGTAGCCGGGCTGCTCACCCTGCTGTTAGGGGTCAGCCTGGGAGTGCTGGCCGGTTATTTTGGCGGGCGGGTGGACGATATTTTTAACTGGTCGGTCAACACCCTCTCCTCCATCCCCGACCTTTATCTGCTGATCCTTGTGGCGGCCATCTTTAAGCCCAGCCCAACCACCTTGATTTTGTTTTTGGGGCTGCTGGGCTGGTTTGGTACGGCCCGGCTGATTCGAGGCAACGTTTTCAAGGTGCGAGAGCTGGATTATGTGCTGGCCACTCGCGCTTTGGGCGCTTCTAACCTGCGGATCATGCTCCAGCACATCCTGCCCAACAGCATCCCGATCATCATTGTCAACATGGCTATTGACATCGGCGACCTGATCCTGGTAGAGTCGGTGCTGAGTTTTTTGGGGCTGGGCGTTCAGCCGCCCACCGCTACCTGGGGCAGCATGCTGGACCGGGCGGAGAATTTACTCTTTCTGCGCGACCCGCTCACCGGCGCGCCTGTTGCGCTCCATTTAGTCATTGCGCCGGGGCTGCTCATCACCCTCACCGTGCTGGCCCTTTACCTCATCGGTGATGGCCTGCGCGACGCTCTGGACCCGACCATGAAGAACAAACGTTAAACGTTCAACGCTCCGCCACGTACACCACCCACTCATCCGCATCGTACAAAGGCAGATGATCCCAGGCAAGATAAACCTTAACCGAGCGAAACCCCGCCTCTTGCATCATGTGGGTCATCGTTTTGATTGAATACGTCTGGTCGCTCAGGGCAATCTCGGTCAACTTACCCGTTTCCAGGTGGACAATATAAAATCGCTCCACCGACCTTTTTTCTTCCTCAAACCAAAAGCGTTCGCCCAAATGCAGAAAAGGCCGGTCGCCCCACAGGCCCCGGTCATCGGTAAACCACCATTCGCTGCGGGTTTTGTCTACCCGCTCCTGGTTGAGCAGCTCAAGGCACAACCGGCCGCCCGGCCTCAGTGACCGGGCCGCCTGGTTCAATAACTGCTGCGCCTCGGCTTTGGTAAAAACTGCCAACTGCCCGTACAACAAAAGGGCCACATCAAAGTTAGCCTCACCAAAATCCATGGCCCGCACATCTTGCTCAATAAAAGCACATTGGGCCGACAACCCTTCGCTCCGGGCCAAATCTTGAGCATACGCAATGGCGGCCGGGCTAAAATCTATACCTGTTACCCGGCAGCCCCGCCGGGCCAACTCCAACGCATACAAACCCGGCCCGCAGGTAATATCCAGCAGCCACATCCCGGCTTGCAGTCCCAATTTTTCCCACAACCACTCAATTTGCACCGCCCGCTCCGAGGCGATGCGCGTAGCCGCGCCGTGCGAGTCATCCAGATGCTCCCGCAGCATGCGTTCCGAGAAGTCGGCCTCATGCCAGGGCAAATTTTGGGCTTGCTCCGCCAAAGTTGACCAATCCGGGCGGTGATAAATTTTCCAGAGGGCCTCGCTCAGCGAATGATTAATTTCTTGAGACATACCTGTGCTTGTCACCCAAAAGTGAAAGTAAGTGTTAGAAAATCAGATTTTACCCAAAATTTCCGGCAAAGAAAAAGTCAAAAAGCCCAAATTGGGACGCGCCCGGCGGCATAGGGCCGCCGCCGGCCTGGGCCAAATAGTTACAGCAGCGCCGAAGATTCAAACAAAATTCAAACCAGTTTCCTATGGATTTTTTAGATTTTTGTATTACACTAATACAATCTAATAATATGCCCTGTTCTTCTTCCCAATCCCGACTCCAACCACAACCCGGCAAACTGCTCTACTTGTCTGCGTGATGTCTCCCCAAAATTTGCCCCAAACAGGGGATAAAAACTCCTAATTTGCCGGCAAATTAACAGCTAAATAACTATTAAGAGTCTGCGGAGGATTCTTCTATGGCGAAGTATAGACGGCTTACGCTCAGGTTTAGTCTTATTATCCTGGTATTGGTGGTTGGCTCCCTGGCCGGGTTTACCTGGCCGGCTAAATCGGCGCAATTTTCCAGGCTGTGGCCCCCCTCGTCCGAACCGGCGCTGCCCGCAACACAGGAAATTTCGTCAACAGAAACCACCCTCGATGTATCCATCACTGAGGAAGGCATGTTTCCTCCGGTGTTGTGGGGCGCCCCTGGAATCACTATCCGCTGGACCAACCAAACCAGCCAGACGCAGCGTTTAGAAGGAACCAAGACCGCCTTTGTTCCTGATGCCGGCTCCGACGCCGGCCCCGGCGGCCCGCAGACCCTTTATCTTCCCCTTATTTTTAAAGGCGATAACGACAGCCCAGGCAGCCAGCAGACTCCCGATAGCCCGCCCAGCCTGGATTCTACCTGGCAAAGCGGTGATCTCCAGCCCGGCGAGTCCTTTGAACGAACCTTTGAGGAGTTCGGCGCGTATCCCTACCACCTGGCCGGTTCACCCACCCTCAGTGGAACCATCATCCTGCCCGAAGCACAGCTAGTTTCAAGTCTCTCGGTTTTGGCCGTAACCACCACCACCGATGATAACATTGTCAACGGCAACTGCACCCTGCGAGAAGCCATCATCGCGGCCAATAAGAATATCGCTGTAGACGCCTGTCCAAAAGGTTATGGGGCCGACAGCATCGTTTTGGGGGCTGGCGTTTATGCCCTCACCCTAACCGGCAGCGGCGAAGATGCGGCCTTCAAAGGCGATTTGGACATTACCAAGTACAGCGATGTAACCATTGTCGGTACGGTTGAAGGAACGAGGACGACCATTATTGACGCCGGCCAACTGTCCGACCGGGTCTTCCACATCTTAAGCGGCGGCAAACTCAAACTCTCTAATGTGACCATCCAGGGTGGGCGCGGCTATGGCGGCGGCCTCTACAATGTGGGCACACTAACGCTCATTAACAGCTCGGTAATAAGCAACACCGCCAGTGGCAGTTTTGGCGGCGGCCTCAAAAATGAAGGCACGGCGACCATCAGCGGCAGCACCTTCAGTGGCAACAGCGCCGATTATGGCGGCGGTATTTACAATCGTGGTCTCTTAACCCTCACCAACAGCACCGTCAGCGGCAACACCGCCAAAACATACGGCGGCGGCCTCAAAAATGAAGGCACCCTAAAGCTCAACAATGTTACCATCAGCGCCAACACCGCCAACAACAAAGGCGGCGGGGTGCTGAATTACTACTACGGCAAAACCTACTTTAAAAACACCATCATTGCCGGCAATACCGCGCCTGACCCTGACCTGGCCGACTGCGACTACCTCTCCACCGGCATTCAAAGCTTTTACAGCTACGGCTACAACCTGTCCGGCGCCGGCTGCCCCAGCACGGCTGCTGGCGACAAGCCCACGACCAATCCTGGCCTCGGCCTCTTGCAGAACAACGACGGCAGCACCTTTACCCACGCTCTCTTACCGGGCAGCCCGGCCATTGATGCCGGCAATCCAGCCACGCCGGGCAGTGGCGGTAATGCCTGCGAAGTCACCGACCAGCGCGGCGAACCCCGGCCGGTGGATGGCGACGGCAACGGCACAAGTTTGTGCGACATCGGCGCTTACGAAGCCAAACCGGCCGACTCGGCCCAAACCAGCCCCTACATCATCAATGTCAGCTCTAATACCGACGACGGGGTGTGTACTCAGGCCAACTGCTCCCTGCGTGAGGCCGTCAACGCCGCCAACGCTCACCCCAACGGCAGCACGCCCGACGAAATCCGCTTTAACATCCCTATCAGCGGGGTGCAGACCATCCAGTTAACCTCCACCCTGGTCATTTCCGACCCGGTGATCATTGATGGGACCACCCAGCCCGGGGCAAGCTGCAACTCGCGCAATTTGCTCATCCAGCTTGATGGAACTAACGCCGTCTCCAACGCCGACGGCCTGTATATCAGCGGCGGCGGCAGCACCGTGCGTGGTCTGATCATTACCCGCTTTAGCCAGAACGGCCTGCGCCTGGATACCAACGGCGGCAACGTGTTAGAGTGTAACGCCATCGGCACAGATGCCGGCGGCGCCAGCGGCCTGGGCAATGCCGCCGCCGGGGTGTTTGTCAGCAACGCCTCTAATAACACCATTGGCGGCACGGCCGCCATCTCCGGCAATCTCATTGCGGGCAA
>CAZDMM010000349.1:0-7631 GCA_964505845.1 uncultured Caldilineaceae bacterium | reverse complement strand
TGCGTGGGTAATTTGAACGCTCAACGAGATTTTACCGATGTTCAAGATGTGGCCCGAGCCTATTATTTACTTATCCGGCACGGCCAGGCCGGCCAGGCCTATAACGTGGGCACCGGCATTGCCCATTCTATTCAATCATTGTTGGATATTTTGCTCACTTACACCCCGGCCCGCATTAAAATTGAGCTAGATCCCGACCGGATGCGCCCTTCTGATGTACCGGTCATCTACGCCGACAACAGTAAATTACGCACTCAAACCGGCTGGTCGCCTACCTGCCAATTTGAAGACAGCCTAAAGCGGGTGCTTGATTACTGGCGCGAAGAAACAAAAAACAAAGCAGCAAAGTAGCAGGAGATACTCATGAGTCAAAAAACAGCCCTTATTACCGGCATTACCGGCCAGGATGGTTCTTACCTGGCTGAGTTTCTGTTGGAACAAGGCTACCGCGTGATTGGCATGGTGCGCCGCAGCAGCACCGTTAACTTTGACCGCATTGCCCACTTGCAAGAAATTGACGCCCTGGAAATTACCCAGGGAGATTTGCTTGACCAGTTATCACTGATTGACATTCTCCGGGAATACCGGCCCAATGAAGTCTATAATCTGGCGGCCCAATCATTTGTGCCCACCTCGTGGCGGCAGCCGGTGCTGACGGGTGAATTTACCGCCCTCGGAGTCACCCGCATGCTGGATGCTATTCGTATTGTTGACCCCGGCATCCGCTTTTATCAAGCCTCATCCAGTGAAATGTTTGGCAAAGTGGTTGAGGTGCCGCAAAAAGAAAGCACCCCTTTTTACCCGCGCAGCCCTTATGGAGTGGCTAAAGTGTATGGTCACTGGATTACCGTTAACTACCGGGAGAGTTATAACCTGTTTGCCTGCTCCGGTATTTTGTTTAACCACGAGTCGCCGCGCCGGGGCCTGGAGTTTGTCACCCACAAAGTTACCTACGGCGCGGCTCGCATCAAGCTGGGCTTGCAGCATGAACTGCGGCTGGGCAACCTGGAATCACGCCGGGATTGGGGTTACGCCGGCGATTACGTGCGCGCTATGTGGCTGATGTTGCAGCAGGAGGAACCGGATGATTATGTCATCGCCACCGGCGAAACCCATTCGGTGCGCGAATTGTGCGAAGTCGCCTTCAACTGCGTGGGCTTAAACTGGCAAGATTACGTGGTGGTTGATGAAAAATTCTACCGCCCAGCCGAAGTGGATTTGCTCATCGGGGATGCCCGCAAGGCCCACGCCAGGTTAGGTTGGGAGCCTTCGGTAACGTTCAAGGAATTAATCGAGATGATGGTTGAAGCCGATTTGAAGGTGTTGCATGAAGAAGGCTTTTGAGCGAATCTGCGAATGGCGAATCTGCGAATGGCGAATTTTGTTTTTGTCATGCGTTCATTCGCCATTCGCCCGTTCATATTGACACCTCTCTCTATTCCCGCTATGATTACCGGCAATGAAAAATCCCTGGCAGGTTAAGCTATGAGTCTCGGTACCCAGTCTTCAGAGTCGCCCTCAGCAGCGGCCACGCCGCTTGTACCTCCTGTCAAACCCGGCCTGGCGGAGCGCCTTAACCGCTGGTTTGAGTGGCACTGGCTCTTTACCTTCAATGCCGCCTGGGGCGTCTTTGTCATTTTGCCCTTCCTGGCTCCGGTGGCAATGGCGGCCGGTCTCACCTGGTTAGGCCGGGCCATTTACTTTATTTACAGTTTCTTCTGCCACCAACTGCCGGAGCGTTCCTGGTTTTTGTTTGGCCCGCACTTTAGTTATACCCAAGAGCAAATTGCCGCCGCCTGGGGTACCTCTCTGGCCAGCATCAGCAACGAGCTGATCCGCCGCCAATTTATCGGCACGGCCGAGTTGGGTTGGAAAGTGGCCTGGTCGGACCGCATGGTCTCGATGTACGGCAGCATTTTTCTGTTTGGCCTGCTGTATGCCGTGCTGCGAGAGCGCGGCATCCGGCTCAAAGGTATGCCCTGGTGGCTGTTTCTCCTATTCATCGCCCCCATGGCCCTTGATGGCACAACTCACCTCATTAACGACGTGCTGCGTCTGGACTTTCGCCAAACCAATGAGTGGGCAGCCATAATTACCAATTATCAATTACCTGCCGACTTTTACGCCGGCGACGCCTTTCTTTCCCTGAACTCGCTGCTGCGGCTGGTCACCGGTATCCTCTTTGGCTGGGGCGTGGTCGGCTTTTTGTGGCCGCTGATGGAGAGTGAATTTTCACCCAGGCGCAGCGTTAATATAAGAAGTTCCAGCCAAATAAGTTGACCATTGTCGGCTTTTTAATGGAGCAGCCTCTTTGAAAAAACGGCTCATCGTCGGCCTCTCCGGGGCCAGCGGCGTGATTTATGGCATCCGCCTGCTGGAAATCCTACGTGAGGTGGACGGCATCGAAACCCACGCCATTATCAGCGCCGCCGCCAAGCGCACCATCCTGCTGGAAACCGATTATTCCATTGACCAGGTGCAGGCTTTGGCCGACCACCTGTACAATTTTAACGATATTGCCGCCGCCGTCTCTTCCGGCTCCTTCAAAACGATGGGCATGGTGATTGTGCCCTGCGCCATTAAAACCCTCTCCGGCATCGCCACCTCTTACAATGATAATCTCATCCTGCGCGCCGCCGACGTGGTGCTAAAAGACCGGCGCAAGCTGGTGCTGGTATTGCGTGAAACTCCCCTGCATTTGGGGCACGTCCGGTTGATGGCCCAGGTGTTAGAAATGGGCGCTATCCTCATGCCGCCCATGCCCGCTTTTTACCACCGCCCCAAAACCATTGACGACATCATCAACCAGACCGTCAACCGCATCCTGGATTTGTTTGACATCGAGTTGGACCAGGATTTGTTCCGGCGCTGGCAAGGGCCTGATCAACAGTAACAGTCAGCCTTACCAGAAACATACTGGTTCTTGGCGAATAAAGATGTCAGAATCAACCAAAAAACGCTCAAAAAAGGCCGGACTGCCGCCCGGCGCGCTCATGTACATCGGCGACCGGCCGGCCGCCGACACCCGAGTCCGCCTCATCCACTACGATGAGGCCCACCTGGAAGAAAAAGAGGCCCACACCCTGGAAGAATGTCTGGCCTACCGGGACCGGCCCGCCGTCACCTGGATTAACGTGGATGGCCTGAATGTTGAGCTGGTAGCCAAATTGGGGCAGAGCTTTGGGGTGCCGTCCATGGTTTTGGAGGACATTCTCAACACCGACCACCGCCCCAAAATGGAGGATTTTGATAACAACCTCTATTTTGTCCTGAAAATGCTGCACTGCCAGCCCCACCGCCATGATATTTTAATCGAACAGGTCAGTTTTGTTTTAGGCCCCAATTTTCTGCTCTCTTTTCAAGAGCGCGAGGGCGACGTGTTTGACCCCGTCCGCGCCCGCTTAAAAAATGGCAAAGGCCACCTGCGCCACTCCGGGCCAGATTACCTGGCCTATGCCCTGCTGGATGCGGTGGTTGACAACTACTTTCTGGTGTTGGAGCATCTGGAAGAACGCATCGAGAGCCTGGAAGAGGCTGTTTTAAATGACCCCACCCCCGATACGGCCCGCCAAATCCACCACCTCAAACGGGAGATGATTTTTCTGCACAAGGCCGTCTGGCCCCTGCGCGAGGTGGTGACCGGCCTGGGCCGGGAAGAGGTAGAACTAATCACCCCGACCACCCGCCAGCACCTGCGTGATATTTATGACCACGTTATCCAGGTCATCGAAACCGTCGAGGTCTTTCGAGAGATGCTGGCCGGCCTGTTAGAAGTATACCTGTCCACCGTCAGCAACCGCATGAATGAGATCATGAAAGTGCTGACCATCATCGCCACCATCTTCATCCCCTTAACCTTTATCTCCGGCATCTACGGCATGAACTTTTACATTCCCGAAGTCCACTGGCCCTGGGGCTACCCGGCAATTTTGGCGGTGATGTTTTTGATCGCAGCGGCCATGCTGGTGTATTTTAGGAGAAAAAGGTGGTTGTAACCTATGTATGGCTTAAACATTGACCCACTCAACCCTAAAGGCAACCCCACTGTGGCCGAATTGCGCAGCCTGGGCGTACAGGCGGTGCGCTACTCTTACAAAGATTTTAGCAGCGGCAGCCAGCCCGACCCACAACAGCTTCAGTTCTACACCAACCACCTGCAGCAGCTTACCCAGGCCCGGATCAGCCCGCTCATTATCCTGACCTACCAAACCTTCCCCGGTGCGCCCATTCACCCGGTGGCCGATGCCGTGTGGGATAATTACATGAACAACTTTGTCCGCCGGGCCGGCCAACTGGCCCAACTGTTGGCCTCCCTTCGGCCCACCTTTCAAATCTGGAACGAGCCGGATTTGCCGCCCCACCCGGAATATATCCGCACCATGCCCGAAGCCGTGTACGGGCGCATGCTGCGCCGCAGCTACGACGCCATCAAAGCCGCCGCCCCGCAAATACGAGTCATCATGGCCGGGCTGGGTTCCGGCAACCCCGGCTGGCTGGCTAACGTCATCCGCAGCCAAAACGGGCTGCTGCCCGCCGAGGCGATTGCCATCCACCCCTACGGCCAGCGCCCGGAGCCAACCTGGCCCAGTCCCACCTGGGGCTTTGGCTACGTGGGCGACCTTATCCGGGCTTACCAGCGCGTCACCCGCCTGCCCCTACTCATCAGCGAAATTGGGGTGGAGCACGTTACCCCGCCGCAGCAGGCCGACTACCTGCGCCGCTTTTACCAGACCGTCGCCGGCCAGTTCAGCGCCGGGGTGGAGCGAGTCTACTGGTTCTGCTATGCCGATGGCATGGTCGCCCCGTATGGCCTGCGCGATTTGAACGGCCAGCCCAAACCGGCTTACCAAACGTACCAGGCCCTGGCCACCGCCCAACCCCCGCCCCCCCTGGCCGACACCCTCATTACCGCCCTCAGCTTTGACCAAAACCCTCTCGTCGAGGGCGCAGCCGTGACCTTTGAGGCCACAGTGCGCAACGCCGGCAGCGCCATCACCGGCGGCACGGTAGGGGTGGCTTTTTTGGTGGATGGCCGGCAAATCACCTTTGGCGCTTCTGCGCCCCTGGAGGCCGGGGCCAGCCTCCTCCTCCGGGCGGTTTCTCCCTGGACGGCCACCCCCGGCGAGCATACCCTCACCGCCATCGTGGACGATGTCAACCGCTACCCCGAAATCTCTGAAACCAACAATACCCTCAGCTTAAAATTTCAGGTGCAGCCCAAACCCCCGGCCGGCCCGGCCGACACGGTGGTGCAGGATATTGCCTTTGAGCGACTCAGTACGGGCCAGGTGCGGCTGGCGGCCCTGGTGGCCAATATCGGCCAATCCCCTACGGCAGATCAAGTGGGCGTGGCCTTTTTTGTGGACGACCGCTACACCACCTTTGGCCTGCTGCCGCCCCTGCAGCCAGGCGAGACCCAGGCGCTGCGGGCGCAGCAAACCCTGGCCCTGTTTGGCGCTCACAAAATCACCGCCATTGTAGACGACATCAACCGCTACCCGGAAGCCAACGAGCAGAACAACACCCTCATCAAGCAGCTTGACTTTGGCCCGCCGCCCCCGCCGGCCCTGGCCGACGTGCTTATTCAAAGCCTTAACCTGGGCCAGGGGCCGTTTTTTGAAGGCGACTCGCTTACCTTTGAGGCGATGGTCAAAAATATTGGCGGGGCGGCCACCGCCGACGTGGTGGGGGTGGCTTTTTTGGTGAATGGCCAGCAAATCACCTTTGGCGTTACCGCCGCCATCCCTGCCGGCGAGACCCGCCCCGTGCGGGCCGTTACCCCCTGGCGGGCCGTGGCCGGGCGTCACCGGCTCACCGCCATCGCCGATGATGTCAACCGCTTCCCGGAAATTTCCGAAACAAATAATCAGCTATCCCTTGATTTTGAGGTGCAGCCCCGCAATCAGCCCGGCCTGCCAGATTCCACCCTCGACGCCATCGGCTTTGAGCGGGACTCCGCCGGCCAGGTCATCTTAACCGCTACCGTCTCCAATATTGGCTCGGCGGCCACGCCGGATGTGGTGGGGGTGGCCTTTTTTGTCAACGGCCAATATGCCACTTTCGGCATCACCAATCCTATGCCGGCGGGCAGCACGCAGCTCATTCGGGCGGTCAAGGCGCTGCCTCTGGTGGGCCGGCAGACCATCACCGCCATTGTGGACGACATCAATCGCTACAACGAGTTGAGCACGCAGAATAATGCGCTGGCGCGGGAAATTGTTTTTTAGCCCCGCCCACCCGCCGAGGCATGGGGATGCCTCGGCTACGGTACGCCAAGCGTCATTGCTCGGTGGTGCGCCCCGGCTCACGACGACTGCCCAGGCCAAAAGAGGGTCGAAAGTACGGTTCATGCTCATTGTCAGCAGCTCGTTAACATGCTATACTGAACCCAACGAATTGAAGCCAGCTTTCCCGTCAGGGAGAGTTAACCTGAAGTTTTGACTCTTTGCCATGTACCTTGACAATTGACCCACCCTATTACCCGCCACAGGAGCAACGCATGGATACTATTACCAAAGCTATTGTGACGCGGCTGACCGGCAACCGCAGCAATGCAGCGATAGAGTCAGCCTATGACATGCTCAAAGCCGCGCTGCGTCAAAAATATGGGGCCGGCAGCGACTTGTTTGAGGCCCTCATCAAATTGGAACAGCACCCCGCCTCGATGGGGCGGCAAACTGTTCTGGCCGAGGAGGTTTCTCAAGCCCAGGCCGCCCGCGACCCTGCTTTGCTGAATCTGGCTCAAGGTTTGTTGACCAAGCTGCAACATAAAACCGCCCCTTTGGCCGCCTCCGGGACCGCGCTGCTGCAACTGCCGCCTCGGGTGGAGTCCTTTACCGGCCGCACCGCCGAGCTGGCCGAGCTTTTGGCCCGGCTGGAGCCAGGCCGGGTAGTAGGGGTGTACGGGCCGGCCGGGGTAGGCAAAAGCGCCCTGGTTGCGGTGGCTTTGCGTAAATTGATTCCTCACGATGTTCCACCCCCGGCCTTTCCCAATGGCGTTTTGTATCATAGCTTTCATACCCAGCCCCGGGTAGATATTGCCCTGCAACAGTTGGTGCGCACTCTGGGCGAAGAGCCCAAACCAACCCCTTATGATGCGGCCCAGCGCGCCCTGACCAGGCTGCGCCTGCTGCTGGTGTTGGATGGGGTGGAACAGGCCGATGACCTGAGCGGTCTGCTAGGGGTTTGCAACAGTTGTGGCATTTTGGCGACCAGCCGGCAAAAATTTGAGAGCATCAGCGAGTGGTTAGAGCTAGACCTGCTCCCCCCGGTTGAGGCGGTAGCGCTGCTGCAAGCCTGGGGCGGCTGGCCGGCCACCGATCAAGTTTCTACGGCCCACATTGCCGACTTCATTACCGGGCTGCCCCTGGCTTTACGTTTAGCCGGGCAAAACATGTCGGCCCGGCGCGAAAAAGCGGCCAGATATCTGGCCTGGCTGGAAACAACCCCGCTGAATTCGCTGGAACCTGCTCAACGCCAGCCCAAAAGCATCCACCTGATCCTGGAACACACCCTGGCCCAGCTCAGCGACGCGGCCCGCCAAACCCTGGCGGTGGCCGGACTGCTGGCCCCAACGCCCTTTGAAATCGAAGTCATCGCTAAAACTTTAACACCTACCCCGGAGCAGGGGC
>CAZDMM010000348.1:391-7644 GCA_964505845.1 uncultured Caldilineaceae bacterium | reverse complement strand
AGGCGCAGGTGGCTGCCCTGGAACAGCAGCAGCAGTTGCGCGGTTTGCTGCAAACGCTTGACCCGGATGACCAGGAGTTGATTGCTCTCAAATTTGGGGCAGGGATGACCAACCGGCAGATAGCCCAACTGGCCGGCAAAAGTGAAACGGCCGTCGGCTCGGCTCTGCACCGGGTTATGCAAAAATTGCGCACCCGCTGGGCAGACTAAAGATGACTCGCCCAAATACACCGCTTCCACCTGAACTGCGGCCTGAAGATACTGAACTGGCCCACCGCTTATTTGCCCTGCGCCGGCCGCCCGGCGCGGCTTTGCAGCGCCGGGTTCAGGCCATTCCCCGGCAGTCGCCGGTCCAGGTGCTGCCGCGCCGCCTGCTGGGTGCTGCGGCGGCCGCCGGGGTGGTGCTGCTGCTGTTTATCTCGCCGCCGGTTGAGGCCACCCTGGGACAGGTTCAAAAAGTGATCGGGCAAATCAATTTGACAATACAGGAAGTTTGGCCCCGGCCTACGGCAACGGTAACGCTGCTGGAAACCGAGCCGATGCCGCTGGCCGCCGCGCAAGCGGTTCTCCCGTTTAAGTTTTCTTTGCCGGCTTACGTTCCTGCTGGCTTAAGCCGCCCCGACGACCGGGTGATGGTGGCCAGGTTAGCCACGCCGATGGCCCAGGTGGAATGGCGCGACGCCCAGGGCGGCGTGGTTCAACTGAGCGCCTATGCCGCCGACCCGGCCATCCAGTTCAACCAAACGGTGGTGGGGCCAGACAGCAGCAGCGCCATTCTCATCAATGGCCGGGAAGCGGTGCTGGTGCGCGGAGCCTGGGATGATACTACCCGCACCTGGAGCCAACGTGACCGCCTGCTGACCTTGCTGTGGGCCAACAACGGGGTGCAGTACCGCCTGCTGGCCTACACCCGCCAGGTTTCCCTGTCCGAACTGGTGGCCCTGGCGGAGTCGATAAAATAAACGTAACGATTGGGATTTAAAGCTTGACAACCAAAACCAAAGCCAAATCAATTGCACCCTCCTTGCAAGGAGATGGCCAGGTTATTATAGAACCGGCCCCGGCCCTCCCCATGTATGAGGCTGAACTGAGCCTGCCCACCCTGCCCTGGCTTACCCTGGAAGGAGTGCTCTACACCCTGCTGCTAGGGTTGGCCCTGGCCCTGCGGCTGTGGCATCTGGCCGACTATCCCCTCTCCAATGCCGAGGCCGGGCAAAGCCTGCTGGCCTGGCAGCTTTACCGGGGTCAGGCTGTCGAGGGCGGCGTTTACAGCCCCCTGCTGATAACGCTGCAAGCCCTCACCTTTTTCTTGTTTGGCCCCGGCGACGCCGCCGCCCGGCTGGCGACGGTGCTGTTGGGCAGCCTGTTGGTTGTGCTGCCGCTGACCTTCCGCCGCCAATTAGGGCCAAAGGTGTGCCTACTGGCCGTGGCCCTGCTGGCCCTGTCACCGACTGCTGTGTTCCTTTCCCGCACCGTCAACGGTGAAATCGGCGTGGCCGCCGGCGCTTTGATGCTGGTCAGCGGGCTGTTCAATTGGGCTGAGGATGGACGCCGCCGCTGGTTGTGGCTGGGGGCGGCGGGGCTGGCCCTGCTGCTCACCGCCGGGCCAATGGCTTACTCCATCGTCATCGTGTTTACCATTATCTTGTTGGTGCGCTGGGCTTACTTCAAAGAGCTATGGCAGCAGGGTTGGGCCTTGAACATGGCAGCGCCTGCCAAAATTCAAGTGGAAGCGGCCGCCGGCAGCGCGGAAGCCGGCGAAGAGGTCTTGGCTGCGATGCAAAATGATAACCGGCCCCGGCCGGCGACCCCCCTTTACATCTTTTTGCTATGCCTGGCGCTCTTGGCTACGGCGGCTACCTTTAATTTGAGCGGCCTGGGCGCGGTAAGCAGTCTCTTAACCGATTGGTTGGGCCGTTTTAGCGCCCAAAGCCGGCCCGAGTCTGGCTTTAACGCTGTTTTTAACTTGACCATTTACGAACCAATGCTGGTCTTGATTGGCCTGGCCGGGCTGGCTTACGCAATTTTGGAGCGGGATTTGCTCAAAGAAACCCTGGCCAGTTGGTTTATTGGAACCATCATTTTGGATGTTTTGATGGGGGGGCGTCCGGCCGGCAGCGCCATTTTGCCGCTGGTTCCGCTGGCGTTTTTGGCGGCCCTGGCCCTGGCCGAGTTGTGGTCGGGCTTGCAGCGCGAGGGAAGCTGGGGCAATGAAGGGCTGCTGCTGGCTGCCGGGCTGGTCATTGGCATCTTTGCCTACATTGGCTTGACCGGCTGGCTAATTTGCAACCGCCCTGACAATGTTTGTCTTTACGGCTGGGTTCAGCCGGTGGCTGCTTTGACCATGTTTATCATCATTGTCGCCTTCTTTTGGTTTATGACCAACGCCAACATCGCTACGCGTGGGGCCGCTTTGGCGGGGGTGGGGCTGGGCCTGCTGATCACCCTCAACATCGGCTGGCGGCTAAATTACGGCCCGTTGATGAACCTGGCCTACCAACCCCTGGCCGGAATCCCGGCCTCTACCGGGCTGGTTGCTTTGACCGAGACCCTGGCTCAAGAGTCGGCGGCGCGAGCGGGTGGGCAGCTTACCGCCCTGGATACCACCCTCTTGAATATCAACAGCCCGGCTCTGCTGTGGCGGCTGCGCAATTTTGAGAGTTTGGCCCAGGTAAACTCGCTGGTGGGTGCTCAGGCTACCTCAGCCATCATTACCCCCACCAATGCCGAACTGGGCCTGGGCACACCCTACCTGGGCCAGGGTTTTGCCCTGGACGCCATCTGGTCGCCGGTGGGGCTGGAACCTAAAGCCCTGTTCAGTTGGCTGCTGTTTCGCCACGCCGAAACTCGGCCGCAGGGCAATCAGGTAGTTTTATGGCTGCGGCTGGCGCAAAATTAGCACGTTAACAATCAAATATCACCTTCCTGGGAATACTCACCTACGCATGAGGCTTGCAAAATGGGTTAAGTGATTTATAATGGTTGTAGCTCTTAACATATTATCACCCAACCCTAAAAAATCCAGGTATGGCTTTTACTTTTGGAGAAACAATATGCACCTCATGGATCAATTTCTCGGCCGGCGGCCACAATTTGCTAAAATTAGCCGGGCCTTAACCTTAAAAGCGGCTCTGCTGGGCCTGTTTGCTCTCCTGCTGACGCCTGGCCTCTCGGCTGCGGATGAGCTGCTCAAACCGGAAGGATCGGCCGGGCCTGATATTTCGGTGTGGGTTCCCACCGGGTCGGCCAATTTACCGGCCTTGCTGACCGCCGATTATCTCTCTGCCGAAAAATTACCCCCGGGTATAAAATTGCCGGATGGGATTGTGGGCAATGCTTTTACCTTTGGCCTGTGGCACGACAAGGGGGTTGCCCAGCGTGAATTTAACCCTTCTATTGTTATTAATGTCAACTACCGCGATGAGGATGTCCCCGACAAAGTGCGCCCCGACGAGCAGCGCCTGCATCTGCAGATCTATAATCCGGCTACCCGCTCCTGGATCAAATTGTGCAGCAATGTCAATGTGCATACCAATGTGGTGTCGGCCCCGCTCTCTAGCGCCATTCCGCTGCAGGAAGAAGGCAGCAGCCTGTTAGCCATTGCCGTTGACCCCTCGCCGCCGCCGGACCAAACCGTGGACGGACAGGGAACCACCACCATTTCTCTCAAACGCAGCAATTTGCGCTTTCAGATACCGGATGAGAGCGTTGAGCGGAACGCCTATTTTGTGATAACCTTACTGCCCAATGTTTCCAGAAGCGGTTCGGTCAAGCTGCTCTCTCGCCCGGTTGATCTCAAAGCCTGCTGGACCAATCCCGCCAAACCTGAGCAAGACAGCCGCCAACTGACAGATTTTGCCAAACAGTTGCAGGTAGGGTTTGATTATGACTCTGATACCCTGGCCAGGGCGGGCAACAAGGCCAGTTTAACCATTGCCAACTTCCAAAATAGCCAGTGGGTAGACATCGAAGCCCTGGGCGCTAAAGTGGTGCGCGGCAACGGAACGATTGCGGTTGAAACCGGCAGCCTGGGCACGTTTGGATTAGCTACCCGTTAAGTTAAATAAATATGAGTTACGCACTTCACCTTCCCGGAAGCTAACTCAAAGTAAAGTTACTTGGATTACAAGGTTGTTTTTCAGCCTAAATCCAGCTTCCGGGAAGGTTTTCGCTAAATATGGACAAACCCGATTGAGATAATTAGTGGCAGATGCGTTTATTTCGTACTCGCGTAAAGACATAGAATTTGTCCGCCAACTGCACCAGGCTCTCATGGACGCCAATCGAGAAGTCTGGATAGATTGGAAGGACATCCCCCTCACGGCCAACTGGCGCGACGAGATTCGGCAGGGGATGGAGCAGGCCCATGCCGTTATCTTTATCCTTAGCCCCGATTTTCTGGCCTCCCGTGAATGTCAAGTAGAATTAAACCTGGCCGAAGAGTTGCATAAGCGGCTCATCCCGCTGGTTTATCGTGATGTGACCCCTCAAGAGGTGGCCCCCTCCCTGGCTACGCTCAACTGGATTTTTAGCCGCGAGCGCGACAATTTTGACGAAGCCTTCAAGGCCCTCATCGCCTCCATGGACACCGACCTGGATTGGGTCAAAGCCCATACCCGCCTGCTCATCCGGGCCAGAGAGTGGGAAAACGGGAAACGGAGTGACAGCTTCTTATTGCGGCGTGGTACCGGTTTGGATGAAGCGGAGCTAATGCTGGCCCAGGCCGATAAAGAGCCGGAACTGACCACCTTGCAGCGGCAGTACATCCTGGCCAGCCGGCACAAGGTCAACCAGCAGCAGCGCCTTATTCTGTGGGCGGTCAGCATTGGTTTTGTGGTGGCGCTGGCCCTGGCCGTGACCGCCTTTTTGCAATCCCGTGAAGCCGAAAAACAACGCGGTATTGCCGAACAACACCGGGTTGAAGCAGAAAACGCCCGCGATGTGGCCGAGGCGGAGCGGGACCGGGCCGCCACCGCCGAAATTAGAGCCGTCAACGGGGAGCAGCAGGCCCGGCAGGCCCAGGCCACCGCCGAGGCCGAGCGGGAGGAGGCGGTGCGCCAGAGCCAGATTTCCCTGGCCAAATCGCTGGTGGCGCAAACTGTGCCCATCATTCAAAGCAGCAACAACACCGAACTAGCCCTGCTGTTGGCCGCCGAAGCCGGCCATCTCAACGGCCAGGCCAGAGGCGACGCTCAAGCCCTGGTTGAAAATGCCTTGCGTCAGATTTTAAGCCTGCCCTATTTTAACCTCATCCTGCGCGAAGAGGGGCCGGTTCAGGCGCTTGCTTTTAGCTCCGACGGCCACACCCTGGCTTCTACCAGCGAGAACGGCAACATTATCTTGTGGAATATGGATGCCCTGGCTGCCCGGCCCAAGGTGCTGGTAAGCGGTCACAAAGGCCGCGTGTCGGCCCTGACCTTTAGCCCTAACAGCCAACTGCTGCTCTCCGCCGGAGATGATGGGACGGTGCATCTGTTTCAATTTAGCCCGTCAAAAACCACCTCGGTGGTGCTGAACGACCACACCGGGCGGGTTTTGGCGGTGGTTTTTAGCCCCGATGGCCGCACGTTTGCCTCGGCCGGCGCGGATGGGGTGATTCTATTGCGCCAGGTGGCTGACCCTACCGCCAAACCAATCCGCTTAGAGGGTTCTCAGGGCGAGGTTTTTACCCTGGCCTTTAACCGGAGCGGCCAGATTCTGGCTTCGGCGGGGGCCGATGAGTCTATAAAATTGTGGGATCTGAGCCAGACCACCCCGGCCCCAATCGCTTTGCCGGGCCACAGCTCTACCGTATTATCGCTGGCCTTCAGCCCCGATGGTCAAACCCTGGCCTCCGGCAGCGCCGATCAAACCATCCGCTTGTGGGATATGAGCGACCCCTTGACCAAAACCGCCGTGCTCAAGGGGCATACCGACAGCGTGACGGCGGTGGCTTTTAGCCCCGATGGGCAGCGGCTGGCTTCGGCCAGCTTTGATAAAACTGTGCGGCTGTGGCCGGTGTCGGCCTGGTCTGCCCTGGCGGTAGACGCCGAAGGGAGGCTGCCCCTGGAACCTATCAGCCTCACCGGCCACGAAAACTCGGTGTCGGCCCTGGCCTTTAGCCCTGATGGCGGGCTGCTGGCTTCGGTCAGCGCCGATCGTTCACTCCGTTTGTGGCGTTTGACTCCGCCGGCAGCCAAACCCAGGGTGTATCAAGGCCAGGATTGGATTAACGCCGTCGCCTTTAGCCCGGACGGTCAATTTTTGGCTTCGGCCAGCGACGACCAGACGGTGCGCTTGTGGAGCGTGGCCGACCCGAGCGCCGAGCCGGTTACGGTGGGGGAGCACGATGACCGGGCCAGGGCGGTCGCCTTTAGCCCCGACGGGCAAACCCTGGCTTCTGGCGGTATTGATCAAACGGTCAGGTTGTGGCCGTTGGGCGACCCTAACCTGGAGCCGGCCGTGCTTGATGATCCCGAGGGGGGGGTGTGGACGCTGGCCTTTAGCCCCGATGGGCAAACTTTGGCCTCGGCCGGGGCCAGCCAAAACATTCTTTTATGGAACATGGCCGACCTCACGGCTGAACCGGGACTGCTGGCCGGCCACACCGATAGCATCAAAGCATTGGCCTTTAGCCCCGATGGGGAAACCCTGGCCTCGGCCAGTTTTGATGGCGATATCAGGTTGTGGAACCCCAACGCGCCCGCGTCTGAGCCGGTGGTTTTAAGGGGCCACAATACCGGGGTGCTGGCCCTGGCCTTTAGCCCCAACGGCCACATCCTGGCTTCGGGTGGGGCCGATGGGATTATTTTGTTGTGGGATATGAGCAAGCCGGGCCTCTCGCCCACGATCTTGAGCAATCACGAAGATCAAGTGCTGGCCCTGGCCTTTAGTCCCGACGGCCGGCGGCTGGCTTCGGTGAGCGGTGAAACGGTTAAGCTGTGGGATATGGCCCAGCCGGGGGCGGAACCGGCTGCGCTGGCCGATCACACGGGCCGGGTCTTTAGCCTTAGTTTCAGCCCCTCCGGCGACACCCTGGCTTCGGCCGGGGCCGATCAGACCATTCGCGTCTGGCTGGCTCAATTTAGCGCCCTGGATGACCTGGCCTGCCAGCAAGTCCGCCGCAACCTGACCGCCGCCGAATGGCGTCAATTTTTAGGTGAGCGCCCCTACCGCCGCACCTGTCCCCCCCGCCCCGACCCCCTCGATGCGTTTAGTTTTTAGGAGACCCCTTTTTTATATGAATTTTGGCAAAAAAAAAAAATTAAACCTGAT
>CAZDMM010000348.1:0-381 GCA_964505845.1 uncultured Caldilineaceae bacterium | reverse complement strand
AACTCAAACTTACAGCATAATCTTGTCGGCGCGGCCCGATGAAGTATAACAAGAAAGTTGAGATTCTCATCCTGCTTTAAGTGTGCTGTAAGGAAGTGTCCAAGAAAGGTATAATAGCTGCCATCTAAAAACCAACAGGAAATGATTCGATGGCAGAACAAACAATTCATCAATGTGGATGCGATAATTGTCAGAAGGCCGAAGATCACCCGGATAAGCATGTGCATCAGCAGATGAACCTGCTGGTCAGCCGGCTTGATGAGCAACAGCGGCGGTGGTATGTGGGGCTGGAAGCGCAGCGACTGGGACATGGTGGGATCAAGTTGATGAGCAAAATCAGCGGGTTAAGTGTGCCCACCATTCGCAGAGGTCAGCAGGAAA
>CAZDMM010000347.1:0-7650 GCA_964505845.1 uncultured Caldilineaceae bacterium | reverse complement strand
CGTTTGGCTCTCGCGGCGCAGGGCCGCCTCGGCCTGGTCGCGGGTTTGTGAAACCAGGGTGCTGATGACAAAGCCCACAATGAATAAAGCTACAAAGGTGAGCAGATATTGGCTATCGGAGACAGCAAAGGTCAAGCGCGGAGGCACAAATAGAAAATCGAACACCAGCACGCTGCTGACAGAGGCCACGATGGCCGGGCCTCGGCCCAGGCGAATGGCGGCAATCACCACGACCAGTAAAAACAGCATGACCAGGTTGGTCGGCACAATGTAAGCGCGGATGAGTTCCCCAAACAGCGTCACCACCCCCACCAGGCCCAGGCTTTGAACATAGCCGGGCCAGGAGCTGCGAGGTTTGAAGATGAACGGCTCGGTTGGCGGCGGGGTTTTGGTGGTATCGGTAATGATCACCACATCAATATCGCCGCTGTGCCGGGTCAGTTTATCCACCACCGAGCGGCTTACCCAGTCGCGCCAGGCCGGCCGGAGCGATTTACCGGCGATAATTTTGGTGACGTTATGCTGGCGGGCGTAGCTAACCAGCGTTTCTACCACATCCCGGCCGGTCAGGGTGAGCGATTTAGCGCCCAAATTTTCGGCCAACTGTAAGGTGTGGGCCACTCGTTCCCGGTCGGCTTCGGGCAGACCGGCCTGGCCGGGCGTTTCCACATACACGGCCAGCCATTCGGCGTTGAGTGGGGCAGCCAGACGCCGCCCGGCGCGCACTACCCGCTCGCTCACCGGGCTGGGGCTGACGCAGACCAGCAGCCGGTCGCCGGCCGGCCAGGGGCCGGGAATGGCCCGCGTTTGCATGTAGGCGCGCATCTGGTTGTCAACCCGCTGGGCGGCCCGCCGCAGGGCCAATTCACGCAGGGCGTTGAGATTGCCGGGACGGAAAAATTTTTGGATGGCCTGCGCGGCCTGGTCGGGCACATAAACTTTGCCTTCGTCAAGGCGCTGGCGGAGTTCGTCGGGCGGCAGGTCTATCAATTCAATCTCGGCCGGCGGGTCTAGCAAACCATCCGGTACCGTCTCTTGCACCGTAACGCCGGTGATTTGGGCCACAATATCGTTGAGACTCTCCAAATGCTGAATGTTGAGGGTGGTGTAAACGTCAATACCGGCGGAGAGCAGTTCTTCGACATCCTGGTAACGTTTCGGATGGCGCGAGTCGGGGGCGTTGGTATGGGCCAGTTCGTCCACCAGGGCCAACTGAGGCTGCCGGGCCAGCACGGCATCCACATCCATCTCGGTTAGGATTAACCCCCGGTAGTTTGTCTGCCGGCGGGGAATCACTTCCAGCCCGGCCAGCAGGCTCTCGGTTTCGGGCCGGCCATGCGTTTCGATGTAACCCGCTACCACGTCCACACCCTGAAGCATGGCAAAGGTTTTACCTACCCCGGCCACGTAGCCCAGAAAAATTTTTAGCCTGCCGCGAGTCTGCTGCTGTGCTTCTGTCTGCGCCTGAACCAGCAGCGCCTCAGGGTCAGGACGGTCCGCTTGCGTTAGCATGGTTAACCAACTTTGTTGAGAGTAATTTGTCACTCTTGAGTATAGCACAGCTTTAAGGGGAGTAAGAAATTTACAAGAGCAGCGGCGGCATGGGGATGGAGCGGCCCCGTAGAAGCGGCATCCCTATGCCGGGGGGGTGGCCCATATCTGGTGGAATGGAAATTATAACCTACTACCTTTAGTAGGTAGATTATTTCTTGCCAAGCTCATAATTATTATGTATACTAACTATGTCCTTTGGTTTGGGTTTACCAACAAGGCCAGCCGCCGATGCATGGTTACGCAAAAATTATCAAGGAAAAGCTGCCTCGCCCTGGCTCCATCTTCTTGCACCTCTTCGGCTTGATTGCCCTCGGGTTAAGCCTGGTGGCTGCCCCGGCCTGGCCCAGCTACGCCAACCGCGCCCTGCCCACCGACCTCTCCTACAACACCGAAACTACCTGGCTGCTGCCCGGCCTGCCGGATTTGAATGAAGCTTCCGGGTACATCCCGCACAACTTTTCGCACGGTGAAGCCATCTTTCAGATGGGCCAGGAGACGATTCACGGCTTTAGGCCCGGCAAAGCCTACGCCGAGATGTACATCCGCGATATTGCCTGGGGCATGGAAACGGCTCAATATTATTATCCCGATGAGTACTTGCGCGAACCCATCGAAGCCTACCTGCGCCGCCAATACAGCGACAGCACGGTCAGCCTGGATGGAGATTATGGCGTTGTAGCCGGGGTCGGGGCGATTGGCGGCATCATCACCCCGCAGGGTCGCAGCAACAAGCAAACCATCACCAGCGACGAAGAAACCAGCCTCATCCATGCCGCCTACCTGTACTACAACCTGGCTTACAATACCGATTGGCTGAACAGCGCCGTCGGCGGCAAGCCGGTGATCGAGCGGCTGAACCTGGCGGCAGATTGGCTTATGCAGAAACGCCTTGACCCGGAACTGCAACTGCTCTGGCGCGGCCACACCACCGATTGGGGCGATGTAAAATTTGAGAAAGGCCCCAATTATACCGATTTCAACCCCGCCCGCGACCACAAAACCGCCTCTATTTACGATCAAGCCCTGGCTTATATGGCTCTGCACGAATTGGCCGAAATGAACCAGGCTGTGGGCGATAGCCAGCGGGCCGAGGCCTGGCAGTCCGCCGCCGAGGCTTTGAAAGCCCAAACCAACGCCCTGTTGTGGCAGGCCGACAAAGGGTTTTACCTGACTCACGCCCACATCACACCCCTGGAGCATCCCTTTGACGAGTCCGACATGGTCAGCATCTCTAACGCCCTGGCCGTTTACACCGGTTTAACCGACCTGCCGCAAGAGCAGACCATTTTTCAAAATCTGGAAGAGGCGCGGGTAAAAGCGGGCGTGAACAAGCCGGGGTTATCCATCTATCCCTTTTATCCCAACCAGTGGCCCAATCTCTTTTTTGACTATTTGGGCATGGGCTACGGCAATTATCAAAACGGCGGCGTGTGGGATTGGTGGGGCGGCGTGCAAATCAAGGCCGAATTTCAGAGCGGCTTTGCCGAGCAGGCTCAGGTTCACCTGCTGCAAGTGGCTAACGATTGGCAGAAACACCCCGGCAACCTGATCGAATGGCATTCCGCCACCGACCCGCGCCACGAAGGCAGCAGCTATTACAGCGCCGCTGCCGGCACCATGGGCAGCGCCATTATCGCCGGTTTCTTTGGGGTGGACTTGAACGGGCAGGGGTTAACCCTGCAGCCTCGCCTGGGCTTAAACGACGGCTTCATCCGGGTGTACCAGGCCGCCACCGACCGTTACGCCGCCTACAGCTATGATTGGGACCAAAACGTAACCCGCCTGGATTATGGCACTAATGCCGCCGGGCCGGTACAGGTGAAAGTGCTCAAGCTGCGCTCGGAGCAGGTCAACGCGGTAACAGTGGACGGCCAACCCCTACCGTTTCAAACTGAACAGGTGGGCCACGATACCTATATCACCTTTAACGCGCCCAGCGGCCAGCACCGGCTGGAACTTAACAAAGGGCAGCCCCTGGTGCAGCCGGCCGCCCTGCAAGTGGAAGCCGCAGCCACACCCCTTAACCCGGCCAACACTGCCCACGAATCGGCCCAGGAGAGCGTTTCGCCGAATTTGGCCCCCACGCCGGAACCGCCCGCGCCGGTGGAGTCCACCCGGCCCAATCTGCTGCCCGCGCCGGCCTCGCCGCCGGCCGAAGAGGCCCTGGCCGGCCATCCTGCACAGCCGGGCCAGGCCGACCCGGCCGCCGCTGAACAGGCTCGTTATAACCGGCACGCCTTTTTCCGCTTTATCGGCGTCAGCCTGGTGGTAGCTACCAGCTTGATGCTGCTGGTGCTGGTAGCCTTACGCCGGGCCGGCGGCCTGGGGGGTAATTGGTAATTGGAGGTTAGCGATTGGCTCACATTTAAGCTCCAATCTCTTTTTCTCTACCCCGTCACAACCGTAATCCCCACAGCGCGGTAAGGCTTCAATAATTCTGCAGGGAGGCCGGGTTCTGTCACCAAATGGGTCAGGTCACTCAGCGGACCTACGGTGTAGGCGGCGGCTGTGCCCAGCTTTTCCACCGAAGCCAGAGCCACAACCTCGGCGGCGCTGGCGATCATGGCCCGTTTGACGTAGGCTTCCTCCAAATCCGGCGTGCTAATCCCTATCTCCGGGTGCAAACTGCAAATGCCCAACATGCACAGATCGGCCCGGATCATGCGAAATGCGTCAAGAGCAGCGGCTCCGCTTGAAACCAGGGAGTTCTTGCTCAAACGCCCCCCAATGACGACCACCTCGACCCGCGGATGCTCGGCCAGCGCCACCGCCACAGGGGGGCTGTTGGTGACGATGGTGGCGTGCAGGTCGCGCGGCAAATATTGCGCCACCTGCACGGTGGTGGTTCTCCCGTCCAAAATAATAACCTGCCCCGGATGCACCAATTTTACGGCGGTTTGAGCGATAGCCAGCTTGGCGGAGGTGGCCTGAGTTTGCCGTACCGCGTAGCTGGTGGCGGCGGGCGAGCTGGGCAAAGCTCCCCCGTGAACCCGCTGCAACAGGCCCGCCTCGGCTAATTTGCGGAGATCACGCCGGATAGTATCCTCTGAAACATTAAGGGCCTGGCTCAGTTCACCGGCCACTACCTTGCCTTCACGCTGCAAGGTGGATAAGATATAATTTTGTCGTTCCGCACTCAACACAAAGGCGCGTTCATCTGCTTGTTTTTGCATTTTTTTACCATTTTTTACGTAAATAAAGGCTTGACACTGCCTGATATTGCGGTTATAATCGGATATATGCATTTTATAGCATTATTTTGCCGGTTGTCAACTCTTAAAAGGGGAGATGAGGCGCTTGGAAGAGTCGGCAAGCTCCAGCCTTCCAACGAGATCTAATGACCCCATCAACAACTTTTATCCGGGATCGTTTTACCTGGCTGGCTTATTTTATGCTGGCCTACTATTCTTTCAGTTTGACCATCCTTGGCCCGCTGATGCCCTTTCTGCGGGCCGAGCTAAAGTTGAGCTACACCGTCGCCGGGCTGCACCTGAGCGCCTTTGCCCTGGGGATGGTGCTGGCCGGCCTGAGCGCCGACCGATTGTCGCACCGGTGGGGGCGGCGGCTTGTATTTTGGGGCGGCGGGGCCGGCATGGCCTTTGGCGCGGTCGCCCTGGCCCTGAGCGGCCACCCGGCCCTGACCATCTGCAGTACCTGGCTGATGGGCTTTTTAGGTTCGCTGCTGCTGGTGATGATCCAGACCACCTTATCAGACCGACACGGAGAGCAGCGGGCCATCGCTATTAGCGAGTCTAACGTGGGGGCCAGCCTGACGGCCAGCCTGGCCCCATTGGTGGTGGGGGGGCTGCAGGCCACGTTTATTGGCTGGCGCGGCGCGCTCTTTGTGGCCCTGGCCACGCTGGTGCTGCTGGCGCTGAGTTTTTATCAGGCCGCCATCCCCGAAGCCAAACTATCGCAGGGGCAGCGTTCCGCCCCCGGCAGCCGGCCTTTGCCGCCGGTGTTTTGGGCTTACTGGATTGTCAATTTTATTGGGGTTTCCATGGAATGGTGCCTCATCTTTTGGGGAGCCGATTTTTTAGAAAAAGTAATCGGCTTGAGCCAGATCAATGCCGTCACCCTGATGAGCGTGTTTTTGGGGGCGATGGTGCTGGGGCGTTTTACCGGCAGCCGGTTCAGCCGGGTGATGCCCAGCGCCCGGCTCTTGTTGGGCGCCATGGTCATTATTATTATCGGCTTTCCGCTCTTTTGGTTGGCCCGCTTAGCCCCGCTGAGTATCGCCGGCTTATTTGTTGCCGGTTTTGGCGTGGCCAACCTGTATCCCTTTACCCTGTCTACGGCTATCAGCGTGGCGCCGCAGCAGGTTGACCAGGCCAGCGCCCGTATTTCCATGGGCAGCGGCCTGGCGATCCTGGTGGCCCCGCTGCTGCTGGGCTGGGTAGCGGACCAACTGGGTATCTTCAACGCATACGGGATTGTGGCCGGGTTAGCCCTTATCGCCATCGTGGTGGCGACGGCGGCCAACCGCATCGCCGGGAGATAAGGAGTCGGCGTGCAAAAGCTGGAGCTTGCGCACGCCACAAATCTGTGTCACACCACCAACAATGAAAACCCAACCCCCTCCCCTGGCCCCCGCTTGCGCGCCGATTCGGGTGAGGGGTGGGAGTATTTAAAGGAGTCTTCTCTTGTCTGAATTGACCCGTTCCAATGAAATCTTGCCGGAGTTAACGTCCGGCCGCACCCTGATGACGGCCAGCTATTACCTGGCTTTTATTACCCTGGGCACGGCCAGCGCGGTGCTGGGGCCAACGCTGCTCAACCTGGCCGATAACACCGGAGTCAAATTGGGCGACATCAGTCTTCTCTTTGCCGCCCGCTCTATTGGCTACCTGATCGGTTCGGTGGTAGGCGGCCGGCTTTATGACCGCCGCGCCGGCCACCCGGTGATGAGCCTGATGCTGCTCGGCTTGGCGGTCGCCCTGGCCTTGATGCCGGTTGTCTCGCTGTTTTGGGTTTTGGTGGCCGTTGTGCTGGCGGCGGGTCTGACTGAAGGCACGGTAGATGTGGGCGGCAATACCCTGCTGGTGTGGCTTTACCGCCACCATGTCGGCCCCTATATGAACGGTCTGCACCTGTTTTTTGGCATAGGCGCTATTGTGGCTCCGCTCCTGATCGCCCAGGTTATCCAATGGAGCGGCTCTATCCATTGGGCCTTTTGGCTGCTGGCGGTGCTGCCTTTGCCCACCGCCCTGTGGCTGATGCGTCTGCCCAGCCCCAAAGCCCAGCCCACTTCAGTAGAAGGGGCCGCAGGCCGGGCCGATATGCGGCTGGTGGCTTTGACCGTGTTGTTCTTCTTTTTATATGTTGGGGTTGAGGTGAGCTTTGGCGGCTGGATTTTTACCTATGCCGTTAAACAACACCTGGCCAGCGAAGCGGCCGCAGCCTATTTAACCTCGGCTTTTTGGGGGGCCTTTACCCTGGGCCGGCTGGTCTCGATTCCCATCTCTTTGCGGGTCCGGCCCCGCTACATTTTGCTGTGGGATATGATTGGTACGCTCATTTGCCTGGGGATTCTGGTCATCTGGCCCAACTCCGAAGCGGCGCTGTGGGTGGGGGTGTTGGGGGTGGGCCTGTGCATTGCCTCGGTTTTCCCTACCACCATGTCGCTGGCGGCCCGCCGCATGAATGTGACCGGTCAAATTGCTGGCTGGTTTTTTGTGGGCGCCAGCCTGGGCGCAACCGTTTTGCCCTGGTTGATTGGATACCTGTTTGACTCGCTGGGCGCGCACACGGTTCCGATCACTCTCTTGATTGATTCGGTGCTGGCCCTGGCCGTGCTGCTGATTTTGATTTCTTATTCGCCTACCCGTTTAGTTAAAACCGGGAGCACCCAACTATGAGTTATACCGCTATTTTGTTCGATATGGATGGGGTCGTCATTGACACCCACGACTCGGTCACAGTTTTTTGGCAGGCGGTGGCCGCCGAGTTGAGCATGACCCTGAGCCAGGCCGATTTTGAGCAGCACATTTACGGCTGCCCCGCCGAACATACCTTTGCCACCCTGTTTCCGCACTTGAGCAGCGCCCACAAAGCCGCCATTTTGGAGCGCATGCAGGAGTATGAACTTATCCTTAG
>CAZDMM010000346.1:0-7656 GCA_964505845.1 uncultured Caldilineaceae bacterium | reverse complement strand
CGGCCCGGTGTGCCAACCCCTACGATAAGCGTTAACCCACTCTAGCGGCCAAAATAGCTACCCGCCAGGTTTGGGCCGCCTCCCAAAGGGATATAACACCGGTTGGGCTGATTGGTTGCGCCTGAGCGCCGACATTATGCGTCTAATTACCCAATTTCGCAAAGATATGAATGGGATTATACTTTTGTTATTGGCTTGACACGCCCCCGGCTCACTGGTAAACTCCCTCTTCAATTTAAGGAGTTCCTATGCACGAACAGCGCAAATCAGACCATATTCGGATTAACCTGGAAGAGGATGTTAACTTTCGGCAGTTGACCACCGGCCTGGAACATTATCATTTTCTGCACCAAATGCTGCCAGAAGTGAACCTGGATGAGATTGATTTAGGAGTATCATTTTTGGGCAAACGGCTCAAAGCGCCGCTGCTCATTTCTTCGATGACCGGGGGCACCGAGCAGGCCAGGCAGATCAATTTTACCCTGGCCGAGGCGGCGGAGCAATGTAGTATTGCGATGGGTTTGGGTTCGCAGCGGGCTGCCATCGAGAACCCGGCCGTGGCCGCCACCTTTCAGGTTCGCCGGGTAGCGCCTAACATCCTGCTGCTGGCAAATTTAGGCGCGGTACAGCTTAACTATCGCTATACGGTTGACCACTGCCGGCGAGCGGTGGATATGATTGAAGCCGACGCCTTGATTTTGCACTTTAATGCGTTGCAAGAAGCGGTTCAGCCGGAGGGCGACACCAACTTTAGCGGGCTGCTGGCTAAAGTGGAACAGGTGTGCCGCAAACTGCCGGTGCCGGTGATTGCCAAAGAGGTGGGCTGGGGCCTTTCAGAAGACAGCGCCCGCCGCCTGGCCGAAGCCGGGGTTGCGGCCATTGACGTGGCCGGCTCTGGCGGCACCAGTTGGAGCCAGGTGGAAATGCACCGGGCCAAAACCGAGGTGCGGCGGCGCGTGGCCGCCACGTTTGTGGATTGGGGCATTCCCACCAGCGAAGCCATTCTCAACGCCAAACGAGGCGCACCCCACCTGCCCCTTATTGCCAGCGGCGGGCTGCGCAACGGGCTGGATATGGCCAAATGTATTGCCCTGGGGGCCACTCTGGCCGGCATGGCCGGGCCGTTTTTAAAGGCTGCGGTCAAATCGCTGCCGGCCGTATTGGATGAAATTGAGATTGCCGCCACCGAACTGCGCATTGCCATGTTTGGCATTGGGGTAAACTCGGTGGCCGGGCTGCAAAATACCGACCGGCTCATCAAGCGCCAGCCGTAGACAAAAGGCGACGCATCCCTATGCGTCACCCTTGGGGTCATTCGGATAGGTTCTAAGACCAGGCCTTTTAACCCGCAGGCGGCCCTGCCAACAAAAAACGCGACTCTCACATAGAGTCGCGTTTTGCTGACAAAACGCCCCGCCGAGCCGTGTGCATTCCAGTTGTCCTTGAACCTGCTTATGATAAAGCAGGGGGGTGCTCGGATAGAAGGTGTTGCCTTGCCCTAGCGCAGGCTACCGCATCCCCTCTAAAACAGAAGCTCCCAATCAAGGTAATGTTGGCTCAAGACGCGTGGAGCATCACGAGAACGGCAGGGATGTGCTGTAGTTTAGCACAGGTAGCCTAAAGTGACAAATCATCTCCAAGTTACCAGATCAGGTATTTGGGTTTAATTAAAAACAGCGCCAAGGTTCAGGTGGTAAGGGCCACCCAGACGGCAATGCAGGCCAGGTGGATTACCTGGTCGCCCCAAATAGCCACATGCATAGCCGCAGGGCCATCGGTGGTTTGCCGGAAAACCCCCTGCCAATAGCGTAGCGGCAGCCGGGTATCCACCAAAAGATGGGCCACCCCCAGGATTAATCCAGCCTGCCAGCCGAGCGCCATGGTCAAAGCTATGGCTTGAATGGCGCTGTGGACCCAAGCAGCCGGGTGGGTCAAACTGGATTTGTGTTTAGCCATCCAGTCATTCTGTAATAACCAGTCGGCTATCAGGTGAGCAATCAAACCACGTTCAAAAGGTGTTAGCATAGGGGAAGAATATTTTGGAGGGCTACTATTATTTTATCAGCTTTTATGCTATGATCATACTCACATAATGATAGGCACAGCAGTTACATTCTTAAAAAGCAAACACATTTCAACGTATCCATTATATCAGCTTCGGTCAGGCTTGTCTATGTTCTACAACACACCTCCAGGGCATATTCAAAGCTATTTGGCAAACCTTCCCGGAAGCTCCAAATAAGCTTTGTCTCAAAATCGGCAGATGTAGCTTCCGGGAAGGTGTGAAGGTCTGTCTATATCCCCCACCCTTTATATCCTGATATGGTTAGACATTTAGAGGTAGTGGAGTCACAAACCGCTTACATCCCAGAAGATCGCCGCCGGGCCATAGCAAAAGGTGAAGGCTTGCCTGACCGGACTCAGGGCGCAGCCCTGTTTGCCGACATTTCCGGTTTTACCCCTCTGACCGAGGCTCTGGTGAAGGAGCTTGGCCCGCGCCGCGGCGCCGATGAGCTAACCAAACATCTCAATCAAGTTTACAGCGCCCTCATTGCCCAGGTTCATCTTTACCGGGGCAGCGTCATTGGCTTTAGTGGTGATGCCATTACCTGCTGGTTTGAGAGCGATTTGGGCCAGCGAGCCATTGCCTGCGGTTTGACCATGCAGCAGGCCATGCAGCCGTTTGAGCGCATTACCACTCCCTCTGGCAGCACCTTTTGGCTGGGCATGAAAGCCGCCATTGCCGGCGGCCCGGCCCGGCGCTTCTGCGTGGGCGACCCTCATATCCAATATATTGACGTATTGGCCGGGCATACGCTCGATCGGATGGCGGCGGCTGAAGGCCAGGCCCAACGAGGCGAAGTGGTTGTGGCCGCCGAAACTGCCGCCCTACTCACCCCAGCCCTGGCGGTGGCCGGGTGGCGCAGCGAAAGTGACCGTGTTATGGTCGTAACCGGTCTCACCCATGCCCCGCCGCTCCCCACCCCTCCCTCAACACCCTCCCCGGCTGAGAGAACGTTAGCCGAGGCGCAGATTCGTCCCTGGTTATTGCCCCCCATCTTTGAGCGCCTCCATGCCGGGCAGGGTAACTTTCTGGCCGAGATTCGCCCGGCCGTGGCCCTCTTTTTAAAATTTGGAGGACTCAACTATGATGAGGATAACGAGGCCGGCCAGAAACTGGACAGGTATATTCAGTGGGTGCAGCGCACCCTGGCCCGCTACGAAGGCTACCTGATCCAATTGACCGTCGGTGATAAAGGTAGCTACCTGTATGCGGCCTTTGGCGCGCCGGTAGCTCACGATGACGACCCGGCCCGGGCCGTAGCCGCCGCCCTGGAACTGCGCTCGCCGCCGCCCGAACTCGATTTTATCGGCCCGGTGCAAATTGGCCTCAGCCAGGGCCGCATGCGCGCCGGCGCTTATGGCAGCCCTGCCCGGCAAACCTATGGGGTTTTGGGGGATGAAACTAATATGGCCGCCCGCCTCATGAACAAGGCCGAGCCAGGGCAAATTTTGATTAGCCAGCGGGTCACTGAAGCCGTCGTCAAAAGTTACCAGCTCCAGTACCTGGGGCCGGTAAAAGTAAAAGGTCGAGAAGAGCCGCTGTTGGTATCGCAGGTTTTGGAGCGGCGCTTGCCTTCGTCACAGCGGCCGGCCACTATTTTTACCCAGCCACTGGTCGGCCGTGAAGTTGAACTGGCCCAACTGGATAAAAATCTGGCCGCAGTTTTGATGGGCGAGGGGCACATCGTGCGGATGGAAGGCATGGCCGGGGTGGGAAAAAGTCACCTTGCGGCTGTATTTGTAGAGCGGGCGCTGCACCTGGGGTTTCAGGTAGGTTTGGGGGTTTGCCAGAGCACCGGCCAGAATATGGCCTACTATCCCTGGCGACAGGTATTTCAAGCCCTGTTGAAACTGAGCGATGAGACAGGGAGTTCTCAAGCTGATGCGGCTGTTCCGCCCAATGATCCTCAATTAGCTCAACTTGAAACAACCGTTCAAAGTTTGAACCCGGACTGGCTGCTCCGCCTGCCTTTGCTGGGCGATTTGCTCGGCCTGCCCATCCCCGATAACGCCGCCACGGCTGCCTTTGATCCCCAACTGCGCCAGGAGGCCCTCTTTACCCTGGCCGTAGAAATGATCCAACGATGGACCAAAGAGCGGCCCCTGCTGCTCCTCATCGAGGATGCGCATTGGCTGGATGAGGCCTCCTGGAAGCTAACCCTGGCCCTGAGCCGGGTTACTGCCAGCACCCCCCGGATTTTGCTGGCGCTGGCTCACCGTCCCGCCTCACCGGGCGACGAGACTAAACCCTTCTTCTCCGGTTTAGACCAGTTACCCTCGTATGATCTACTGAACCTGAATGAACTATCTCCGGCCGGGGTGACGGCGCTGGTCGCCAACCGTCTGCAGGGACAACCCGCGCCCCTGGCGGCATCGCTGATTCAGCTTTATGCTCAAGGCAACCCCTTTTATACGGAAGAATTGGTGGATACGCTGCGTGAGGCCGGCAAACTATCCCGGCAGCCGGATGGTTACTGGAATTTATCTGAGGCAATGTTCAACGCCCTGCAGCAGGCCAATGCGCTGGTCAAAAAAGAAGAGCACTGGCTGTTAGCCCCCGAAGCCCAACTCTCGGCCATAGATTTGGGCATTCCAGATTCGATTCACGGCATTGTGCTGTCACGCCTGGACCGGCTGCCGGAACTGCACAAATTAACCTTAAAGGTAGCCAGCGTGATTGGCCGGCTCTTTGAATTTGCGGTCTTGAGCCTGGCTCACCCACTGCAGCCCGACCAGGCCACGTTGTTGGCCCAGATACAAGGGGTAGAAGGGCGAGATTTTGTCCGGCTAGAAGCGCCGCAGCCGCAGTTGAGCTATATGTTCAAGCACAACATTACTCAAGAAGTGGTTTATCAAACCCTGCTGGAACATCAACAGCGTGAACTTCACCAGGCGGTGGCCGAAGCCCTGGAAAGCTTACAACCTGAGGCTGTTGAAAGCCTGGCTTACCATTACCGCCGCAGCCAAGCCCATCCAAAGGCGTTATTTTACCTGGATAAAGCTGCCCACAAAGCCCAACGAGACTATGCCAATGAAATGGCTTTAAATTACTATAACCAGGCGCTAGAGCTGGAGGAAAACTGGGCAAGGCTTAAAGGCAAGATTGAGGTATTGCACATTTTGGGCCGACGGGAGGAGGAAGAGGCCGGGCTGCATATGCTGGCGCGCGCTCCCGCTGCACCTGCCTTTGAGGGGCCGTATTTGTGGGGCCTATACTATGAGGCCATCAGCGAATATGCGGAGGCCCAGGCAACCATTGAACAGGCCTTGATTGCCTGCCAGCAGCAGGGCGACATCGCCGGCGAAGCCCGCTGCCTGACCCGCCTGGGCCTGATTGCCCACCGGCAGGGGGATTATGAGCAGGCCAAAACCCGTTACCACCGCGTTTTAAGCATGTTCCAGCGCCAGGAGCTTGACTCAGAGAAGGAAACGCGGCTGTTAGCCGAGGCGCTCAATGGCCTGGGAACTATTCAGCGCCAGCAGGGAGATTTTGACCACGCCATCGAATGTTACGCCCAGGCTTTAAACCTGGCCCGTCAGAGCGACGACCGGCAGCGCCAGGCAGAGGCTTTTAACCACCTGGGCGTGACCGTTTACTATCAGCGTCATTTTGCTGAAGCGCAGAGCTACCATCAGCAAGCGCTGAATATCCGGCAAAGCATCGGAGACCGCGCCGGTGAAGGAACCAGCCTGACCAACCTGGCCCAGGTAACCCGCGATGCCGGCGACTACGGCCAGGCTCAAAAATATTTAACCGCCGCATTAGCCATAGTGCAGGCAACCGGCGACCGCTGGCAAGAAGTCAATGTTTGGAACGATTTGGGAATTGTGTATCAAGAATTGGGCGACCTCTCGACCGCTCAAACTTGTTTGGAGCGTGGGCTGCGCCTGGCGCAGGCAATTGGCGATGAGGTGGGCCAGGCCTATCTGGAATCAAATTTGGGCTTAGTCTTGCGTGATCAGGCTGACCTGGAGCGGGCTGAAGGGGTGCTGCGGCATGGCCTGAGCCTGCACCAACGAGAACATAATAAATATCAGATGTCTGTTTTCCTCAGCTACTTGAGCACTGTCAGCTTGCAAGCCAATCGCCTGGAACAGGCTATTAAGCAGGCCCAAGCCGCCCTGGCGCTGCGCCAGGAATTGGACATGCGCTTCAACACCGCCGATGACCTGGCTGCTTTGGCCCAGGCTCACCTGCAGGCCGGTGATCTTAGCCAGGCCGTCCACTACGCCCGGCAGACCCTTGCCATCCTCGACGAATGTCAGGGCCAGGGGCCGGAATTTCCCCATCGTGATTACTTTATTGGCTATCAAGTGCTCCGGGCCGCCGGAGAAGAGGTGGCCGCTCAAGCCGCTTTGCAATCCGCCTACCATTTGGTCATCACCCGCGCCGAAAAGATCACTGACCCGGCGCTGCGCCAATCATTTCTGGAGCGGGTAGCGGTTAATCAAGAGATTGTAGCAGAGGCCAAACGATGGTTGGTGGGAAAATAAGCTCGTCCAAGTTTTAGGTAGCGTAAATTACCATTCACTTTACCTTCCGCTTGGCATGAGCCGGAGATAAACAATCCCGTTTTCTTAAAGAAAACGGGATTGTAAGAAGATTGTAAAACTACTTGATGATGTCCACTTTGGACTGGGAAATTACCCTCCACCTCGGGAGTTGCCGTCAGGTTGAGCGCCACCACTTGGACAAGGCTGACCGGGTTGGCCCGTTTGGCCGCAACTGGGCCGACGGGCGATCATGATTGGCGTGGTCTCAGCTTGGCGGGACCACACCATTGATTTGATGTTAGCCGAGTTTGGAAGCGAGATGATGCCTGCTAAGATAGACAGCGACGTAGTCAAGACAAGTAGAAAAAGGATCAATTTGTGTTTCATTATGAGGTGCTCCAGTCGAATTAAAAGTTTAAGAAGGTTTTGTTGTTAACCAATTGCAAATAGGGCGGCATAGCTATGTCTCCGCCGTAGGTGGGGGGAAGGACGCTTCTGCTACAAGTAAAAATTGGATCTATTGAGAATAATCTTCTAGCGGCGTCTCCCTTCTATTTCATCAACAGCGGAAAGTAGAGGGTAGTTGGGCCTGAGGGCAGGCCGGTAGTCCCGGCATCATCCTCAACCCAGATGGGGCTGGCCAGGCTGGGGCCATTGCCTGATAAAGCGGACAAACCTCCGCCCATCCCGCCACCGGTGAAGTTGCCACTCCAGGAACTGCCGCCGCCCCAGGCATAGCCGCTGCCCCAGGAGAAGCTGCCGCCGCGCGAGTTGCCCCCGCCCCAGGAGTTGCCGCCGCCGCGGGAGTTGCCCCCGCCCCAGGAGAAGCCGCCGCCGCGGGAGTTGCCCCCGCCCCAGGAGTTATCATCACCCCAGGATTTGCCGCCGCCCCAGGAAGTGCTGCCACTCCAGTTGCTGCCGCCACCCCAGGCGCTGCCGCTGGCTAAAGAAGCGCCGCCGGCTAAAGAGTCGCCGCCGGCCCACCGCAGGCCGTTGTTCCAGGCCATCTGCCCCCCGTTCCAGGCTAAACCGGAGCTGCTCAGGCTAGTTCTTAGTCAATAGACTTTTGACGAGGTGACATAAAGATAATAAACTAAC
>CAZDMM010000345.1:0-7656 GCA_964505845.1 uncultured Caldilineaceae bacterium | reverse complement strand
CGAAGAGGCCACGATCACCACACTCGTAAAGAAAGCGGCGAGTTGAGGGCTAAGCTCGCCGCTGGCCCCCACCCTGGGCGGGATCGCCGGCCGGGACGAGGCGCTCCTGCGTGACGAGAACGCGCCCCATCGTGCGCCTAACGAGTCCCGGCCGCTCAATCCCCCGTAGAGGATATCGGACGAAATATCGTGAGAAACCGAGCTTGCGAGCGAGCCTTGAATGTGATTAAATAGAAGCATGCCCAAAAATCCAGCCGCTTTTGGCCGCTTTTGGCCGCTGTTATTGTTTTTGGCTGCCAACGGTTTGTTTGTGATACCGGCCCTACCCGGCCTCCACTATGCCGCCGCCTTGACTCTGCTGGCTTTCCTGCCCGGTTGGGTCTGGCTGCAAGCTTTCTCCTTACCCCAAAACCAGCCGGATGCGGCGTCCCCTCAGCTTGATGCCCTTGAGCGCCTTGTCCTGGCCGTTGGCCTCTCCCTGGCCCTCACCACTATCGTGACGATGTTCACCGTTTATCTGCCCGGCCCCCTTAGCTTCTCCCAACTGCTCATTACGCTCGACGCCCTCCTGGCGCCGGGCCTGGTGATCCTCTGGCGACAAGGACATGTCATGCATCCTTCACCAAATGCAGCCAGCATACGGCGTTTCATCCTTCATCCTTCATCACCTACCCCCGCTTTTTGGGGGTTCATCCTTTTGCTTGTGCTGCTGTTGCTTTTGGCCGCCGCCCTGCGCCTGCCCCGCCTGGGTTACGCCGAATTCCACGAAGACGAAGCCGAAGCCTTAATGCTGGGTGTGCGTTTGATGCAGGGTGAAGATTATGCCCTGTTTCTGCACCGCAAAGGGCCGGCCCAAATGCTGCTTCCCCTGGCCTTTTGGCTGCTCACCGGCCAGATCAGCGAGGCCATGGCCCGTTTTCCCTTTGCCTTGAGCAGTCTCCTCAGCGTTGTCACCCTCTTTTCCATCGGGCGGCGCTGGTTTGGGCTAACGGCCGGGTTCATGGCCGCCCTGTTGTGGGCGATCAACGGGTACGCTGTCGCTTTTGGGCGGATGGTGCAGTATCAAGCCCTGATCTTTTTCCTGGGGCCGCTAGCCTTGTATTGTTTGTATCTGGCCGGGGTGGAGGGCCGGAAAGCTGGAAAGTGGCAGATTGTGGGGGCGATTTTGTTAGCCGGGTGCTTGCTGGCTCATTTTGATGCCCTCATGCTGCTGCCCGCCGCCGCGTATTTGGGCTGGGTCAGTGTGAGCAGAGGGGTGGAGGGGCAGAGGGGCAAGGGAGAAAATAATTCGCCCCCGCTTCCCCGCTTCTCTGCACCTTTACCAAGTTATCCTATGCTCAACGCCGTACTGGCTCTTGCCATCTTTATCGGCCTGTTGGCGGCCTTTTATGCGCCCTATCTGCTTGACCCGGAATTCAAAAACACGGCCAGCTACCTGGCCGAGTCGCGGGTCAAACCCGGCCTGCTTTACAACAACCTGAATTTACTGCGCCGCCTGGACCAGCTCTACAGTTCACGTTTTTATTTACCGCTGCTGGCGGTGGGGCTGGCGAGCATGGCGGTCTGGTCAATCGGCCGGGGGGTGCGTCTTAAACTTGGCGTCGAGGCGGCGGCGGCCTGGCTGATGTTTGGCGCGGGGTTTGTCGGCTACACCTTTTTGGTGGGCGACCCGCGCACCCACCTGTACATCATGTATCCTGGCGCGGCGCTATTGGCCGGCGCCGGTTGGCGGGTCATAAAAGTAAGGTGGGCAGGTCGGCAGGTTGTAAAACTGCAAAAACCATTCTTCCACCCTTCTAACCTGCCAGGCTTCTTATTGTTCCTGGGGGGTGGGTTGATTTTGACCCTCATTGTGCTGTACCAGGCCATCATTTTTCTGCCCACCGAGTCAACCCTGGAGCGGCTGCGGCAAAAGTGGGACGGCTCTACCTGGGAGACAATTTATGCCGGCCTTCCCGCCGCGCGCGCATATTTTGGCTATCCGAAGCGAGAAGGCTGGAAAGCCCTGGGTGCGCTGCGGGCGCAGGGCCTCTTCCCCGGCGATTTCCGCAGCGTCAACGAAGATTTTATCATTCCTATCTGGTATAATTACGGCCAGGCTCGCTCCTGTTATGATACACCCGGTCAATTTTTTGTGCGCGCCCCTGGGCTTGAGCTTTATATTCCGGTATCGCAAATTGAGCAGTATGACGAAGTAGCCTGGATACAACGTGAGGGTCAAACCCGGCTGCGGGTCTTCTCGGCCAAAAACCGGCCTGGAAATTCCACAACTTCCGGGGGAACAACTTCTCCGGTCATTTTCAGGTTGGAAGAATGGGAAGATAACTTTGACCGGCAGGCCACACCGCAGCGCTTTCTGCAGCAGGCTGAGCCGGCTCACCCGCTCATCGCCCGGTTTGGGCCGGCCATTGAATTCATGGGCTTCGATTTACCCCAAACCAGCGTGACTCCAGGCGGCGTCCTTTTTGTCAACCTGTACTGGCGCGCCTTACAGCCCCCCGGTGGGGCCTACCGCGCCTTTGTGCACCTCACCGATGGCGCCAACCTGTGGGGCCAGCAAGATGATGACCCGGCCTGCCGCCTGCCCACCTCCATCTGGCGCGCCGGACAGCGCGGCCTGGGCCAGTTCCGGCTATCTATCAAACCCGACACCCCGCCGGGACGTTACCCGCTCATTATCGGTCTGTACCAGGCCGACAACCTGGAACGGCTCAAAATCACAGCCGGAGCAGGCAAGGTGGGCGATGATTTTTTGTGGCTGGGCGACATCGAGGTGCGCCGGCAATAGGCCGGCCCCAGGCTCTCAGGGCAATGCCGGCCCGCCGGTCTCCCTTAAAACTTTAAGCAAAGAAAGGCAAGCAGAACTATGATATTTGAAACCATCTTTACCTTGGATACGTCAAGTATCAAATTTGGTCCCGGGGCTACCCACGAAGTCGGCTATGATATGAAGCAGTTCGGCGTCCGGCGGGTGATGGTTGTCACCGATTCCAACCTGGCCCAAATGGAGCCGGTGGCCGTAACCCTGGCCGCCCTGCGGGCCGAAGGCATTGACGCCGTGTTGTTTGACCAGGTGCGGGTTGAGCCGACCGATGCCTCATTCAAAGAGGCTATCCAATTTGCCACAGCAGGGCAATTCGACGGCTATGTGGCTGTTGGGGGCGGTTCTAGCATAGACACGGCCAAAGCGGCTAACTTATATGCCACCTACCCGGCCAATTTTTTGACCTATGTCAACCCTCCCATTGGCCAGGGGCGTCCGGCGCCCGGACGCCTGAAACCGCTCATCGCCATACCGACCACGGCCGGCACCGGCAGTGAAACAACCGGGGTGGCGATCTTTGATTTCCTGGAAATGCACGCCAAAACCGGCATTGCCCACCGGGCGCTGCGCCCGGTCATGGGCATTATTGACCCCGACAACACCCGCACCCTGCCCAAGATGGCAGCCGCTTGCAGCGGGCTGGACGTGCTCAGTCATGCCCTGGAATCAATGACGGCCCTACCCTACCACCGGCGAGCCGCCCCCGAACAGCTCAGCCTGCGGCCGGCCTACCAGGGTTCCAATCCTATCAGCGATGTCTGGGCGGCGCGGGCCATCGAAATGGTAGCTCAAAATCTGGTCCGGGCTATTAATGACCCTGAGGATGACGAGGCGCGGGGGCAAATGCTGCTGGCGGCGGCTTTTGCCGGGGTTGGCTTTGGCAATGCCGGGGTACATCTGCCACACGGCATGTCCTATCCTGTCTCCGGGATGGTGCGCCATTTCAAACCTGAGGGGTACACCTCCGGCCACCCTATCATTCCGCACGGCATGTCGGTCATCTTGAATGCGCCGGCGGTTTTCCGGTTTACGGCCCCGGCCAACCCGCAGCGCCATCTGGAAGCGGCCCGGCTCATGGGCGTAGATATTACCGGGGCCGACCCGGCCGAGGCCGGCGACTTGCTGGCCGGAGCGGTGATTGATTTAATGCGCCGCACCGGGATGCCCAACGGTTTGAAGGCGGTCGGTTTTGGACCGGAGGATGTGGAGCCGTTGGTGGCCGGGACGCTGCCGCAGCACCGCGTGACCAAGCTGTCGCCTCGCCCGGCCAGCGCCGATGACCTCAAGCAGCTTTTTCTAAATTCCATGACCTGCTGGTAACAAAAAGTCAGGGGTTGTTATTTTTACTAATTTACCCAAAGTGCATTTACTGCTGAACGGGCGGCGCTTCAGGCTGGAAGACGAAGCTCCACAAATAATCCACCAGCAGCCAGGTTTCATCTGGGGTAAAGAGAGGGCCAAAGCTGGGCATCCCAGTCCCCATGCCTCCCCGGCGCAGCTTGGCGTAGTAAATTTCGCTGGTTCCGCCTAACATTGAGCCGGGTTCGGCAAAGGCTGCCGGTTTTCCGGCCAGGTGCCCCCCACTGTGCTGGCCCAGTCCCTGCGCGGCCAACGCCTCGGCGCCGGGGCCGCGTCCATCCCCCGACTGGCCGTGACAGGCGGCGCAGTTTTTGGCGTAAAGCGTGGCAGCGGCCTGGAGACGGCCGGCCTCCAACCCGACTAACCATAAATAAGCCACTATATCCCAGGCTTCGGCTTCGCTGGCGCCGGCTTTGACCAGCGCCGTCCAGGCTTCAATCGGGCTGTGGCTGCGCCGCCAGGCCAGAGACTGCAATTCGGGCGGCATCTTCTGCCCTAACCCGGCAGCAAGTTCTCGCCCGCGCGCTGCCGAAGGTCGCTCACCGGGCGCGGCTGCGGCCTGGTGGGGAGCGTCAACATCTACGCCACGAGCAATCAACGAGGCGATAACCGGGTCAGGCGAGTCGCTGGCCGGCGGGGCCGCGGGCTTCTGCGGGTCATAAACTTCACTCGTGCTGCGCATACGCCAGTGATTGGGGCTGCACCAAACGTTGCAATAGAGAGTGTAGCGCCCGGCCCGGTCAAAAGTGACCTCCACTTCTTTGACCTGGCCCGGATCAACCTGGCCCACATCCACCCCTACACCCGGCCCAATGGCTATACCGTGGGTGACATCGGGGACAGAGAAGCGCAGGCGCACCCTTTCTCCGGCAGCCACCCGGATGGCGTCTGGCTGAAAGCCACCGGCCTCCGGCGCAGCGGCGACAATCTCAATCATGTGGATGTCACTCAGGAGGGGGCGGAGCCAGAACTGGTAAGCCAGGAGCGCGGTAGGAAAGATGACCAGGATCAGCATTAAAGCGGCTCTGACCAGCCACTCGCTGCGGTTCTGGCTGCTTGATGCTGGTAATTTCATCCAGCTACCCCCCCAGCGATAACCACAAAAAGGCGATGCTGACGCCTGTTAAAAAGCCGGAGAGGGTCAAGACGCTGCGCCAGGCCTGGGTGTGGCTCTGGGCGTGCTGGCAAGCAATCCGGTAAGCCGTGACGATAGAAAAAACCAGCCCCACCAGGAGCAGCGCCACCTGCAGGCCGGTCATCAACCCAGGCCAGAACGGGGTCCAGGGAACGGTGCGGGTGCCAAACAGGTCCCAGCCCCAACCAAAAGGATCGCTTAACACCGATAGGGCATAAGAGCCGTTGACAAAGACAAAACCAACCGTAAAGGCCATCCAGCCGGTTAGTCCCAGCGGGACCAGGCTGTAGGCGTAATCAATAAAGAGGCGCTGGAGCGGCGTTTCCAGCCGGGCCATTTTCTGGGCAGCAAAGGTGGTCAGCCAGAAGAGACCCGGCAGCGCCAATAGGTTGACCGCCAGAAAGGCGGCAGCGTAAGCAAGCCAGTGGGGCAGCGAGGTCAGGTTGGCCCAGGCTTTGAGCCAACCCCACGGCCCCAGCAGGATGGCGCTGTACAGCAGGGCGCAGGCCAGCATGATCAGAGCTTTGTAGGCTTCGTCCAGGCTGCGCCCCTTAGCTACGAGCAAATCGGTTCCAAAGGGGCGCAGATTAAGGGCAATATTATCTTTGGGGCAGGCTTTGAGACATTCGGTACACAGGCCGCAGTAGGTGTTACGCTCCAGATTGCCCGGAAAGACCAGCCAGGGGCAGCCGTAGCTGTTGGCCGTGCCGACAACACAATCTTTAGAGGTGTGATCTTTGCACACCTGGGCGTCTTTTACCCGCAGCTCCAGGCTGGAGGTCAGCGAGTACAGGCCGATGAAGCCGCCGACGGGGCAAACGTAGCGGCAAAAGACCCGGTTTTCGTAAAAGATGCTGAGGATCACGCCCAACAGCAGGAAACTCAGCAGCACCCAGGCCGTCACCGAGGGGCGGGTCAAAACAATGGCGCTGAACAGGGCCACACCCAGAAAGCCAAAGTTTTGCAGCCAAATATTTTTGAAGCGGCGGGGCCAGCGTCGGCGCAGGCTCATCAAGTGTGGGAAATGTTTGTAGACGATGCTGCGCCGCTGCAGCCACTCACCGGGGCCGGGGATAGGGCAAACAGTACACCACAGCCGCCCAAAAAAGGGAACCAGCACCATTATCAGCAGCGCCCACCAGACAATCCAGACAAAGATGATGCTAAAGTTATGGCTGCCGGCGGGGACGCCAAAAAAGCCGGCCAGGATGGCTACCACAAAGAAAAAGAGCGTCAGCAGCATCAGCAGCGGCTGAAAGAGGCGTGATTTGAGCGCGGCGCTTAGCCAGGCGAAGCGAGTCAGTTCAAAGCGTTGGTTCATAACGCCTCCGCCGGCCGGGGCGGAAAACGCCACAGATAGAAGAGAGTGGCCGCTACGACGATGAGAGTCAAAGCCAGGGTGCGAGCAAAGGGCCAGTTGGGGTTGACCACCAGTTCGCCCATCATAAATGGGTGCAGGCTGCCACAACTCACCGAGCAACGGTAGCGAAATTTGCCAGGCTGGCCGGCCACAAATTCGATGGATTGGGAGAGGCCCGGTTCCACCCGCCGCTCCAGGCCGTAGCTGTCCAGATAGAAGCCGTGAGTAACATCGCTGGCTTGGAGGGTCAGTTGGATCCGGTCGCCCTGGTTGACATGCAGCACCGGCGGGTCAAAAGCAAATTGTTCCGCTGTCAGGGTGACCTGGCGGGTGGTCGGGCTAGTTGTGAAGGGCAGGGGAACAAGTAAAACAAGCAGGGCCAGAATAGCAAAAAAGCTCAAACTCAACAGATGGGTACGCGTCATGGGATCGGTTCGGTATCGGTGGATGGGCCATATTGGCTGTATTCGGCGTCTATGTAAGCGCGAATTTCTTTCAAGGTTTTGCCTTCCTTTAGCAAGCGCATCACGTCCCGCGTGATGTCAATACAGATACTTCAGCCAAAGGCGTGGTTCTCAAACTCAAGCGAGCCATCCGCCCGGATTTCTTTGATGTAACACTGGAGATTGTTCTGGTGGCCCATGGCCCCACAGCCGCAGTAGCAGGGAAATTTGCTCAATACGTCGGGGTTGGCAATGGCAAAACGATAAGCCTCCTGTACCTGCGGTGCGGCATCGCGGACAAAATCGGGCAGAGCCGATTCGGGGGCCAGGGCCAACTCCGGCTGACTTGCCCCGGTTGGGCCACCGCAGGCGCCGGCAACCAAGCTCAACGCCAGCAGAAGTAAAGGCAATGAAAAGACTATGCCCGGTTTCAATCTATTCTTATACCACACACTGTTCATTATGACCGCTCCCAATTCGATCTAACCAGCCAAACTTTTTCCGGCTTAACCGGATCGTTTGGTTGAACAGCAGG
>CAZDMM010000344.1:0-7721 GCA_964505845.1 uncultured Caldilineaceae bacterium | reverse complement strand
TATGAGGCTGGGTGATATAGCCCATTTCCTCTAACGCTGCCATTTCATTGCGGATGGTGGCCGAGCTAACGCCAAGTTGGTAGTCAGTAATAATGGCTTTTGAACTGACCGGCAGGGCTGATTTAATATATTCCTGGACTACCAGCCGCAACACTAATTGTTGTCGCTCAGTTAAGTTTATCTCGGCCATAGCTTTATTAACCTGTTAGCACTCAAGGGGTGAGAGTGCTAAAAATACAGCAGAAATGATACCATAAAGTGGGGGGTGAGTCAAACAAAGATGAAAATGCCAGAGGATGAACGCAGGGATAGAAAATAAAAAACCTTCTCGGCGCTTTGAGTGAAGCGAGAGAAGGTTTGGAACCTGATACCGGCGGTGAGGTTGGGGATGCGCCGCCTACCGGCTTATTTGGATAGGGCCTATGCAGCTTGAGCTATTTTTTGGGCAACGGGGTCGTTGTTGAGTTTTTGACGTTGGGCAGCGATATCAATACCATAGAGACGAGCGGCGTTTTCGCCCAAGATTTTGCGCTTGACTTCCATGGTCAGATCAACGCCATACTCTTGTTTAATATCATCGGGCAATTCAAAAGCCATGAATTTGTCAATCAACCACTTGGGCGTCCAAATAGCATAATCGCTGCCAAAGAGGATTTTGTCTGGGCCAAGCCAGAAGAGCAGGTTGGCCATAATCTCGGCAAAATAGCGTGGCCGTGGATGGATAAATGGCATAGCGACGGCCAGGCCGGCGTACACATTCTTTTCTTGGGTGGCAATCCAGCAGAAATCCTCTAGCCGGGGCAGGCCAACATGCTCAACAATGAAATTAAGGTTGGGGAAATCTGTGGCTGCATAGTCTACGTCATGCACGTCAAAGGCATCCCGGCTTAAGGGGTAAACGGTTGGCCCTTTGTGGACATGCATATTCTTTACACCCAATTTCTCGCACAGCTCAAAATATTTGTAGGCTATTGGGTCATTAAGCCGCCAGCCCCGCGAGCCGTTGTACCATTCGGCGGTGTATAATTTAAGGCCCTGAACAGGGTACTCCTCAACCATCTTTTGGAAATTGTCCAGGCCCTTCTCCCCATGCCGAGGATCAAAAGCGCCGCACAAAATAAACCGGTCCGGGTATTTTTGCTTGATCGCATGATTTTGTTTATGGTCGTTAAAGCCATTTTTGTAAAATTCATAGAGGTAGGTGGAGTTCAGTATCCCCATATCCACGTAGCCATCAATGAATAAATCTTTGACCAAATTTTCCTCACCGTACTTGCAGAATTTTTCATAAGGCCATTTTTCTGAGGCCGGGCTTAGGCCGTTATGATAGGCAAAAAAACAGTCAATCCAATTTTTGCCATGTTCGTTACGCCAGTTCTCCGGGCTGGCATCCCACAGATGCATATGCCCATCAACAACAAAAACTTCGTGTCCGTTGTGTTTATACATTTTGATCCCCCTTTTTTACATCATCAATAATGGAATTTCGTTAGTGTTTGTCTGGCGTGCGGCCAGCAAAGCGCGACACAATGATCCATTGGCTTCTAATGAGAGGCGGACGGTACGTGCGGTTTTAAAATACCCTTCCAGTTGGTCTGTTGAGATTGGCCGATCATCAAGGTTGGTAATCAAGGGCGACTGGACCGAATCATCCAGGCCAAGCTCAACCCGGCGTTGCAAGTAGCGCAGAGCGGTTTCGGCCGGCCCTACCTCAACCGGCTTCTGCCCAGGGCGCTGGACCAGGCATGCCCCTTGCTCAAAAGAGAGATCATCAACGCGCAGGGCGCAGATTTCCGCAGCCGTTAGTCCGGCTTCTTTGAGCTGGCGCAGCAGACGCTCCTGGCGGCCGGTGAAGCCCTTGCGCAAAAAGGTCTGCCGCAAATCATCCAGGCTGCCGCCTCCCTGGCAGGCAAAGGTCTCTTCAAAGGATTGGCCGGCGTTCACACCGGTTTCAATCTCGTGGGCCGCAAAATGGTCGCCCAGGCGGATGGTCACTGCCTGGATGCTGCCAACGGTGAGAAGCGCCCGCCGAATATCCTCGGCCATCATGTACGCAAAGTTTGCGGCGCACCAACTGGTTGGCATCTGGATAGTAACGATGGCGTGACCTTCCAGCACCTCTAAAGATTCGATGAAGCCAAGCTGGAGCATCGGTTCATCAAGCTCAGGGTCAAGAACCTGGCTCAAGCGTTCCAGAATAAGCTGGCGGTCGGGCAGGTAGGGCGGTAACAAAGATTGGGCATCTTTGGGCATAGATTTGGCCTCCGCAAAATTTGAAGCTAGGGAACGATGACGCCGCGGCCAACAATTTGGCGATTCTTGAAGGCAGTAATGGCGGCGTTGATGTTATCGAGGGAGTATTGTTGGGCATGCAGCTTTACGCGGCCTTCGGCGTTCAGTTCCATCAATTCCACCAACTCCATGTAGTTGCCAACCAGGCTGCCGGCCACGGCAATCTCATTGATAATCATATGGACGGTGGGGATTTCAATTTTGCCGCCATAGCCAACGATGAAATGGGTTCCGCCTTGCCGCAGCATCTGCCAGCAGAGTTGTTCTGCGCCTAACTCGCCTACTCAATCACCACATGCGCGCCGCCTTTGGAAATTTCTTTGACTTCGGCCACTACATCTGGGCCGCCATCCAATACATAGTGAGCGCCCAGCTCTTTAGCCAACTGTCGAGCCGTCTCGCTGCGGTCAACGGCGATCGTGCGCGTGCCACACAATTCGTGCAATGATTGTAAGGCGATATGGCCCAAACCGCCGACGCCCAACACGACACAATAGCTGCCGGGGTTGAGCTGCCTGGCTGCGCGTTTAGCCACGCGATAGGCGGTGATCCCGGCGTCGGCCAGGGGAGCCACATTAACAGGGACGACATTCTCATTGAGTTTAATCAGCGCCCGCTCATTCGTTAGCAAATATTCGGCAAAACCGCCATTAGCGTTGAGGCCGGGAAAGATGCTGCGCTCGCAGTACATGTCTTCGCCGCGGCGGCAGCCGGGACAAACGCCGCAGGTGCGCAAAGGGTGACAGATGACGGCATCTCCGGGTTTGACTGATTTAACCCCACTGCCCACATCTTCTACCCAGCCGGCGTTTTCGTGGCCTAAAATATACGGCAGGAGTGACCCATGCGGATCCATTACGCTGCGCCACACACCTTCAATGATATGTAGGTCGGTCCGGCACAAACCGGCCGCGCCTACCCGGATAATCACTTCATCGGGTGCGGTAATAGTTGGCTCTGGCACCAGCTCAATCTTGAGATCAACATTCATGTGCTCATCATATTCGTACAGCCGAGCGGCTTTCATAACTTTCTCCTTTCTGCATCATTGCATACGTTAGATAGAAGAATGCCTGAAATAAAAGCCAAAACTACTTATTAAATTGAACTTAACAATTATGATAAGGTTTGAAGAGGGTAAGGTTACGTCAAGAGGCTTTGGGAGTTTGGCGAAGATGGGTCAGCTATACCATTCTCGTGATGATGATATTGCTAAATTCCAACTGAACAACACCGGCCAAGTGATGTTTACGGTGGTTTGTGCATCATCGGACTCTCCTTATGATAAGACAAGTGAAGGCTTTGTAGCGTGGATTATTAGAAGAAACGGGCGAATTTTACCTGAGCTACAACTGAATGTCAAATGGCTTAAATGCTGTATCTTTTAAGCTTTACCCGGGGGCTGGCCAACGCAAATGGATGTGGGTGCCGCGGCCCGACCGGCTGTCTAGCCGGAACTGAGCGCCTATTTTGGCGGCTCGCTCACGCATAATGCCCACCCCCAAGTGGTCAGGGGGAACGGCAGCCGGGTTAAAACCGCGCCCATCATCACTGATAGCCAGCTCCACCGAGTCGGCTTGAAAGCTTAAACTTACGGTGACGGAACTGGCCCCGGCATGTTTGGCAATATTATGCAGGGCTTCCTGGGCAATATAATACAGCGCTACCTGAACTTCCGGCGGCAGGAGGCGGTCGCCGGTTACGGTTAAAGAAACCGGCAGCCGGGTATGGCTGATCACGGCTTCGGTTAAATGAGAAAGTAATTCGCCTAATTTTTTCTCGGTCAGGGTAGTGGGGCGCAGTTCTAGCAGCAGGGCGCGCATTTCGGCCAGGGCGCCGCGTGTGAGCTGGCGCAGTTCTTCCAGGCCGCGCCGGACTTCGGCCGGGCGTTGGTCCCACAGCCGGGGCAGCGACTCGGCGATGACGCTGGCCGAAAAGAGAGTTTGGGTCACGGCGTCGTGCAAATCTTGGGCCAGGCGGTTGCGTTCTGCGGCGATGGCTGCTTGCTCGGCCTTAAGCCGCCAATGGGCGTTATCCAGCACTAGCCCGGCCAATTGAGCCAGCAGGAGACCGGCCTGAACCTGCTCGGAGTCAAACACATAATCCGCCCGGTCTCGGCCCAGGGCAACCACACCCAGGCAATCTTGCCCCACCATAATCGGGATGTCCAGGGTGGCGTGCAGTTCAACCGGATTGTAAATTGAGCGGCGTTTGGGCCAAATGACATAATCATCCCATAGAACGGCCTGTCCTGTGTCAAAGGCCTGCCACGATAAAAGCCCTTCGCCCCGCTGAATCCGGTCGCCCAAGATAAAGGGTTGGTTGGGGGTACAGATGCGGGTCACCAGCCAGTCGCCCTCGGGCTGAAGGATTTCTCCATAGGGTGCATCCAGCAGTTGGGTAGCGCGGGTTAAAATGGTCTGCAGCAGGTCGTCTACCTCGCGCCGGTTCAGCAGGTCCAGGGTAATTTGGTGCAGGGTGTTGAGGTACTCATTTTGACGGCGAATTTCGGCTTCGGCCTGTTTGCGTTCGGTGATGTCAATATAAGCTGCTTGCATGGCCGGCTGTCCCCGGTACTCGGCCAGGGTGGCAAAAATTTCCAGCCAGCGTACTTGACCATCGCGGCGGATATAGCGAAATTCGTAATTGGGCGGCAGCCGGCGCTCGCTCAGGCGATCTTGTACGTGGGTATTGACCAGGTCTCGATCGGCGGGGTAAATCAGCTCACTGATCTGCTCCGGGGTCATCGCCAGCAGTTCCTCCACCGTGTAGCCCATCTCTTGGGCCAGGCGGGAGTTGGCAAACACAAAACGGTCATTCTGGAAGATGGCAAAGCTTTGCAGCGAATTCTCAACCAAAATGTGGTAGGCTTCTTCGGCTCGCTGGCGTTCCATAATTTCTATTTGGAGTTGTTGGTTAACTTGCCGTAATTCTGTGGTGCGGGCGGCTACTCGCTGCTCTAATTCAGCGGTGTGGCTTTGAACTTGCTGAAACAGGCGGGCATTTTCAATGGCTACGGTGGCCTGGTCGGCCAGGGTTTGAAAGAGGAGTTGGTCGGCGGGGGTAAAGTGATTGGGGGCCAGGCTTTCTACCACCAGCACTCCTTTTACAACCTGATCCATTTTGAGCGGCGCATAAAGGGCAGATTTTCCTACCCAATGGCCGGGGCCAGGCACATAGCGCGGCTCCTGGCTGGTATCCGGGATATTAAGCGGCTGCCCGGTGTGGATAACCGCCACCCCCACACCTTTAGGGCCGTGGAGCGGCAAACGCAAATGGGGCCAGGTCAGGTTAGGGTCGGCGCTGTGAAACCGGTAAACCAGTTCACCGGCCACTTCATCTACCGTAGCGTAACCGGAGGATTCGGCCCGGAGCATGGAGAGAGCGGTATTTAATACCTGGCGGGCGATGGCGGTTTCATCATGCAGCAGGTTCAGCTCTTGCCCAAGCTGGTAAATAGAGGCCAACCGTTCTTCCAACTGTTTGCGGGCAGTGATATCCTGGACAGTGCCGGCCATGCGGATGGGGCGTCCGGCTTCATTAACTAAAACTTTCCCCTGACCTTCCAGCCAACCAACAGCCCCGCCGGGCAGCAAGATGCGGTGTTCAATGTGATAATCCTCAAAACGTGTCAAAGCACGCTGGATGGCCTGGATTACCTGGGGGCGATCCTCTGGATGGAGCAGATCCAAATAAGCCTGGTAAGTTCCCCCAAAAACGCCGGGAGCCAGGCCAAAGATGGTTTCGACTTCCTCGGACCACTGCACCTGGTTGGTCACGATGTCCCAGTTCCAAAGGCCCATTTTGCCAGCTTTAAGGGCCAGTTGAAGCTGCATTTGACTGTGGCGCAGGGCTGTCTCGGCCTGTTGACGGGCAGAAATATCTTGAAAGACAGAAATGGCGTATTGTACTTGCCCCTGCTCATTAAAAATGGGCGCGGCCAAAACTTCCAGGGGCACTCGCCGGCCGTTTATTTCAGCTTCAATATCACTGGCGGTGGCTTTTTCTCCCCGCAAAGCCTGGGCAACCGGCAAGCGGTCAAACGGGTATAGCTGCGCGGCGCCGGTCACATACAGGGGATAATGTTGGAGCGTTTGGTGCAGGTTTGGAGCGGCCCCCGGTTTTAATAAATCCTGCCTATCCGCCAGATTAAATATCTGCAAGGCTAAGTGGTTCAGGTAGTGGGGTTTGGTGGCGGTATCGTGGACAACAATACCCAAGGGCATGGCTTCCAGGTATTGTTTGAGGCGGCGCTCACCGGCGGCCAGCTCACGGTTGGCCTGCTCGGCTTGGGTTTGGAGCAAGTTGATCCGGTCGGTCAGGGCCAGCGACGACAGCAGCAGCAGCCAGACCGAACTCCCCATAATGCCCAGGTTTAAAGCAAAAAACTGGGTAGGCAAAACGTTTAGATTGGCTAACTGGCGCAGAAAATTAATGACTAAAAAAACCGACCAGGCCAGTAAAAAAAATCGCGCCGGGCGGAAGTCCTGTCGCCAGGCAAAATAAGCGGCGACAACAATAAGGGATACGGCCAGGATAATCAAGGGAGGGGTCAGGCGATTGAAGCTGCCATTGTTCAAGAAAATGAGCAGCATGCTGAGGATAGCGGTGATGATGGCCCCAACCATCACTTGATCCAGCCGGGGAGACCGAGTTTTGGTGGACAGAAAGGCGCGAGTGAATTGGATGCCTGTGATAATGCTCAAGGCCGCAGATAGTTCCAAACCGTATAAATTGGGCCAGTCAGGCCAAAGATACTGGTTAGCCAGCCCATCCCACGAGCCGGTATTTATCAAGAAGCTCATCCAAAAAAGCACCAGATAAAGGTACCCACGGTCTCGCAAGGAGAGGAAAAGGAATGTATGGTAGCCCAGCATCATGAGTACGGCCCCATAAAATAGACCCAGGATCAACAAGTTGTTTTGGGTAGATTGGGTAAAAGCATTTAAGGAGTAGAGCGTCAGGGGAATCCACAAAGCTGAGTGGCTTTGCAGGCGCAGGTAAAGCGTCTGTTCGGCCCCGGCCGGGATGTTTAGCTTAAAAACAAACCGGCGGTCTGCTACCTCACGCGTGGTAAAAGGTAAAAAGCGCCCGGCCTGTTTGACGCCGCCAGGGGCAGGGCAGTAGCAATCCACATAACCGATCCGAGGGTCTTCCAGAACCAGCCGCCATTCTGTAGTTTGAACTGCCAGGTTTCTAAGCCTAAAACGAACCCAATAGGCTGAGTTGGTCAGGCCAAAATTGGGCATGTCTACCTGGCTGGGCGAAAATTTGTCCTGATACTCCGGCGAGGATGCTTGCTCGATGGTCAACTGGCCGGTGGGGTCTGCCAAAAGTTCCAGGCGACGGCCCAGCGGGTATTCACCCTGGCTATCGGTCAGGATGACAGGTTCAGCGGTGGGGGCGAGGGCAGCAGCGCCACCGCCGTT
>CAZDMM010000343.1:0-7752 GCA_964505845.1 uncultured Caldilineaceae bacterium | reverse complement strand
AAATCTACCCTGGCGGTCAGGTTGGCCTGATCTAACCCAACTCCCAAGCCAACCTGGCCCGCTGCACTGAGAGTGTCATCAACAACAGTGGCTAACTCTTGATTGTTGGCATAGAGGGTAAAGCGCGACCCGATAACCTGCAGAGCAAAGGTATTGGTTTGATCCGGGGCCAGGTTGAAAGCGTTGTTGTTTGTTGTGGCCAAGTAGATGGTGTGCCATTGATTATCCTGGATTAAACGAACATTATAGCTGCCGTCATCATTAAATTCGGCCCGGTAGTAATTGTCGCCATTGAGGCGAAAAATGATTGAAAAATCAGTATGACCTTCAGGCAGTTCGGCAAAGGCGACCTCGACGCTGAAGCGAAAGTCTTTGGTTATAAAATTGTCAGGGACAAATTCCCAGTCCAAAATATCTTTCTTTGATTGAATGAGTTTGTGATATTTGCCCTGGCTGATTTCATTTTTTATATAGGCCCGGTCGCTGTCAGGCGTACCCAAAGGCCAGCCATGCTGGTTTGAACTGAAATCATCCCGGAAGGTGACCATTCTCTGAGCGGCGGCGGTGGCATAGGCTATGGCTGTCGCTGTGGGCGCGGCGGCTATGGCAGTAGCGGTACGCTCAATGGCGGCGTTAGTTTTGTCCAGGGGGATTTCTTCGAGGATAAGGTTGTCGAAATCAACCGTTAATTTTTGGCCGGCGTTTAAACCCGCAGCCAGGGCCAGCTTGCCAGCCTCACGTAAAGTTGAGTCTACCACGCTTGCCAGCTTTTGACCATTGGCATATAGGGTGAAATGGGTATCAACAACTTGGATGGTAAACCGGTTGATTTTGCCAGGCTCCAGTTTAAAGGCTGCAGAGGAGGTTTGTGGCAGAATATCCTTCCATTCTTGTTTTTGTGATGACCATAGATTCAGGCGAAAAGCTCCATCATGATTAAATCGAACCCGGTAAAAATCCCCGGCTTTGTTTTTGCGAAATTCGATGCTAAGGTTGGCATTGGCCGGGTTATCGGGGGGGGTGATGATGACGGCCTCAAAGCTGAACCGGAAATCTTTGGCGTGCAAAGCAGATATCGAATTATCAGTCACAAGACCTTGCTTGGCTTCTATAGTCCAGCGATATTTGCCGTCAATGAATTGGCCGGTTTGTTCAGACCATTCTGTTGACCACTGACCAACTCGCCACCTGTTTACGTTTGAACTAAAATCTTCTTTGAAGGCTTCCACCGCCTTTGTAACCGCCGTGGCTTGAAACGCTGCCGTCGCAGCAGAATCTAGCGTTGCCGAGGGGGTTGAGGTAAGGGCAAGCTGATTTAAGAGGGGGCTACGGGAAGTGGTGAGGGGAGGCATCAGGGTGGCAGTAACCTCCGCTGTAACGTTTGTAGCTGTAGGGGTTGGATTAGGCGACGGGGGTGAAGGCCTACGGTTGGAAAATATCAAAGCAATGATAGCCGCGCCAATAATGATAATGCCGCCGATTAGCAGAGGAGAGACTGATAAGCGGGGGGTAGTTTTTCCGGCTTTTTCTGTTTCTTGTTGTTGATTTTCCTGGGCCAGGCGCATCTCTTGAGCCTGGTTCAACAAGGGCTGAATCGGCTGCTCCTGATAAGTTTCAACCCCCTGATCTAACAGTTGCTGCCAGGCTGCCTCGGCCGCAAGCCAGTCTTGACGGGCCTGAGCTTGCTGGCCCTGCTCAAATAAAGCTTGTTGGTCTTGTTGTAACCGCTCTTGAGCTTCAATGGCTTCGGAAAGTAAGGCCGCCAGGTTATGTCCCTGGTATTTAAGCTCGCCTCGCTGGATCAATTGCTGCCAACGTTTAGCCGCAGCGCCCCAATCTCGCCTTTGATGAGCCTCCATCGCTTCGTTAAATAGCGGGTGTATTTCAAGTAATCTGATCCAGTTGGCGTTAACCGATTCCATTTTTTGGGTCAGGATGGCGGCGGATTCGGTCTCAGGTGGACTAAATGCCAGGGCTTGTTGATAGGCTTTAATGGCCTCAACTTCTTTACCTTCTTTGGCCAGGGTATCGCCATGTTTGGTCAATACATTAATCAACCCGTCGCGAGCACTTAAATCATCAAGGGCATAGGCTTTGGTAAATTCTTCAATGGCTTCTTCAATCTTGCCTCGCTCAGACAAAACTTGCGCCAGGCCAAGTTGAGCTCCACTGTGGTTTGGATTGGCCTCCAGAGCGTCGCGGTATGCTTTTTCAGCGTGAGATAAATCGCCGTTTCTATGCGCCTCAGAACCAATTTCATAATACTGTACGGCGCGCTGGCTGATAAAATCAACATCCCGGCGGGCGCTCTCCAGGGGGTGAACTTTTATGATCCACCGCCGCACCAGCTCAACCACAAAGCGGTAGTGATCCGGCCCAACACATTCCAGCATCTCCCATTCAACCAGCCGATCAGGCGCATTGATCAACTCCAGGCCGGAGAGCACGATGCGGTGTTTTTCCAAAATACGACGAATATCCTCTTTGGAGGCCAGGCCCGCTTCATTGGTAACGCGAGCAACGGCAGACATGATGAATCGCTCGGCTCGGGGTAGCCCATCCCAAAACCAGTTTAACGCGCCATGCCCACTTTCAACCGCTTGATCCACCAGTTTAAGAACGTCCGCCTCGGCCACATGGCGCTGGTTGTTCGACTTCATAGCGTTAAAAAGCTCAAAGCAAATGAGTTGGGTAAAATAGGGATGGCCGGCGGTCAGGCTAAAAATAGCTTCAATCGCCCCCGCTTCAAAGGTCAAAACCTCTTTGACCGGCTCAACCATCAGAACTTTGGCATCTTCTGGCTTTAACAACCCAACCCGCCGGTAAACGGCTTGTTTGAATATGGCTTGAAAATGGGTGGCCAGTTCTTCGATGCGCCGCCCCACCACAAAGATAAATACAATCTGGCGTTCGTGCATGATTAGATTTTGTAGATACGGGAACAGGGTTTCGGAGGCGGATTCAGGGCTGGTCAACTCGTCGCCCAACACGTCAAACTCGTCAAAGAGCAGTAGCAGGCGGCGCTTACCCAGCAAGGTATAAAGAGAAGGCAAAAACTCTTCTCTGAAAAAATGACCGGCATCATCAAACCTGGCCTGCTCGGCCACGCCCATTTTCAAGGGGCGAGCGATGGTGCGGGCTAACTCATACAGCACTTGACCTAGATTGTGTTGCGCCCGGCCTTGCAGGTCAAAATAAACCGGAAATAACTTGCCCTCGTCTTTGAAGCGCCGTGCAATTTGATGTAGCAACGAGGTTTTACCCACCCGGCGCTGCCCATACAGCACAACCACATTTTGCTGTTCAGCCTCCAGCGTATTCTTGATAAAGGTAAAGGTCTCACGCCGGCCGTAAAAGCCAAGCTCACCGGTCAGCGGCACGCCAATGATATACGGATTTTTGGGAAAGGGTATATCGCTCATGGACGAATTTTCTCAGGGAGGTAGACTTTGCACCTATTTTATCATAAAATTTGTTTTTTGCGCCCTCTTGTTTTACCGGCAGGCACGGCATGTTCAAAGCCCCACCTTCCCGGAAGCTGCATGCTGTTTGAGGCCAGGAATTGGCCCAAAACCTCACCAAGTTTGAGACAAAGCTTACCTGGAGCTTCCGGGAAGGTTTATCAAACGATTTTGAACATACCCTGTATCGGCAGGGTTGTAAAAGATCTCCAGAACAGGCTATAACAAATGACAGACCTGTTACGTTTATCTTTTTAAAGCGATAGTAAATTACCAACAAACATCGTTACCATTGCGGGCTGCTCAAAACGAAACCCAGGTTCATTTAGTTTTTTTACTCCAAAAACCTTTACACTTGCCCCGGCACAAAAGCCGGCCAGGCTTCACGCCGCCCCCATAAGCTAGAGATTGCCTCACAATCCCACCTGACCAAAACGCCCCTCATCGGTGGCCTTGTTGTCCTGTCTCGCTGCACGGTAACTTATACAACCTCAGTAGACCCAAATTTACGTAGGACGGCATCCCTGTGCCGCCTGCTGACGCACCCCTGCCCCACCTCAGGTGCGGGTAGGGGTGTGCCAGCTACGGTGAAAAATTGGATCTGCTGAACCTTGCACCAAGACAAAGTGGAGGTAACAACCATGAGATTCGGAAAAATTCTTTTGCTTTTGGTTGGCTGTGTAGGGCTGGCCGTGATAGCCGCCTGCAATCAATCTACCCCTACCCCTGTGACAGCAACGGCAACGCCCATCGTTAAAATTGAGACGGTAGTGGTTAAAGAAACCGTGCCGGTGACGGTTGAAAAGGAAGTCCAGGTCGTCGTCACTAAAGAAGTCCCCAAAGAGGTGGAAAAAATTGTGACGGTAGAGGTGGAAAAAGAAGTGACCGTTGTTAAAACGGTAGAAGTTGAAAAAGAAGTGGTTAAGACCGTTGAAGTGGTCAAGGTTGTCACCAAAGAGGTGCTGGTGACTCCCACCCCCACCCACGCACCCACGGCCGACCGGACTCCCCCCAAAGGGCGCGAAATCTTGAGCCAGGTGACGCTGGTGCAGCACCATTACGACCCTGACACCGCGCTGACCTCTTTCACCTGCGCCAGCCGGGGCAAAGGTCTGGAAGGAGTCAAAATTGACCCGCGTGGGCCGCGCTTTGTGGGGCCAAACGCCGGTGATTTTGATTTATGGGGTACGGTGGCCCTGTTTAAAATTTCTGCCGATGGGGGGGTTGAATTGGCGCCTCAGCAAAGCGGGGGTTGGTTCACCAGTCCAGAGGGGATCGAATCTAAAAGTTTTTCACGGGAGCAGGCTTTGGAATTCTTTGCCAGCGGTGAGGCCAAATGGCTTGGCGCGCACGGGCAAGCCGGGCGCATCGGTGAGTGTGACCCACAATATAAAACTCCAACCCCTACCTTGCCCCTTGCCTATAATCGCTGGCTAAAGGCAGCCGTTCACGTTTTCCAGAAAATCCCCTGCCTGGAGGAGATAGAATGATTGATATTGCAGGTCTGCCGGTGGTAGATGTCCACTGCCACCCTTTTACCCGGCGCGGCGAAATGCCGGTGGAGGAATTTGTCAACAGCATGGCCTTCTCCGGCGGCGGGGTGGAATTTATGGCCCAGGGCGGCCTGGCCGTAGACGAGGCCCTGCAGACGGAAATCCAGCGAGTGCGGCGTGACACGGTTTATCTGCGTTACGCCGTGCAGCAGTTGGCCCGCTATTATGGCTGTGAGCCGAGTTTGGAGGCAGTGGCGGCGGCCCGCAATGAGTCGGTGCGAGATTATCGCGGCCATATCAAACGCCTGTATGATGCCTGCGGTTTGACCACCCTGGTGACCGATTTTGGCTACCCCCAGCCGCCGGTGGGCGTGGCAGAATTCACCGCCGATGCAGGGGTAGAAGTCGTGCCGGTTTTTCGCATCGAGCCGCTGATTGCCCAACTGCTCAAAACCGAGCTGGGCTGGGCGGAGTTTAAGCGCAGCTACGATGACGCGGTTGGCCGGGCGCTGCAACACGAAGGCTACAAGGGGCTGAAATCTATCATTGCTTACCGCACCGGGCTGGACGTGTCGCCCCTGAGCCGCACCCCCGACCAGGGCTTGCAGGCGCTCGACGCCATCCGGCGGGGTATCGGTGGGCAGGCCATGAAAAAACTGCGCGATCACCTGCTGTGCCGGGCGCTAGAATTGTGCATGGAGTATAACGTGCCGATGCAGATTCACACCGGCATGGGCGATTACGAGGTTAACCTGGTGCAGTGCCGGCCGGCGTTGCTGATGGATTTGCTGCGCTTCCCTGCTTTCCGGGCCTGCCGGGTGCTGCTGGTGCATACCGGCTATCCCTACCACGCCGAGGCCGGCTACATGGCGAACATGCTGCCCCGCGTCTACTGCGACGTGTCGGAGGGCATCCCCTTTGCCGCCCACGCCGCCCGCCGCATTTACGCCGAAGTTTTGGAAATGGCCCCGCTCTCAAAGGTGGTCTACGGCTCCGATGGTTATAATTTGCCGGAAATCAATTACGTGGGGGCGATGCTGGGCAAAAAGGCTCTGGCCGGGGCGCTGCAAGGCTTGGTGGAGGAGGGCATGCTTGCGGTGAGTGAGGTTCAGGAAGCGGCGGGCTGGATTCTCTCCGGCAACGCCCGCCGTTTGTATGGCCTGGATTGACCGGATAAATTGCGGATCAATTACCCCGCACAAAAATGAAAGCCATGATAACTACAACTAAGGTTACTCCACTGACGATAGCTCCCACCGTAAAACTGAGCGGCCGGAAGGTCAACTCGACGGTATGCTCCCCGGCCGGCGTGGGGACGGCCCGCAGGATGTAATCGGCCCGGAGGATGGGCGCAGGCTGGCCGTCTACTGTGGCTTGCCAGCCGGGATAGTAAATTTCACTGAGGAGCAGCAGGGCGGGGGAAGAACTATTCACCCGGTAGGTAAGATGTGATGCGTTAAACGTTAAACGTTGAACGTATTGCGTAGTGCGTGCGCTTTGCGTGCCTTCGCGCAGCGCATTCTTTTTTGTGGCAGCGTAGGGTGTGGTATCTAATGGCTCACCATTCGCTGATTCGCTGACTCGCTGATTCACGGTGGCAGTTGGTTCAAGGAGCAATTCTGTTTCCGGCTCTAACAAGGCTATCCGCCAGCGGTCAAAATTCGGGTCGGCGATTTTGCGGAGGATGGTGGGGTCGTCGGCCACTTCGGTTTGAGTGACCAGCCAGGCGCGTGGGCCAACGGTGTTGAGGCGGTGGACATAGGTGGTATCTTTTTCAGCCGGTTCTTCATAAATGATGGTAGAAGGCACGTACAATTCTTTGCGCCAGGTAATTACATATTTAACGTTGAGCAGCTCCCAGGTGCGCTCGATGGGCATGGGCGGCGCTAAAAACCGGTCGTAGCGGGCCGGGCGCAGGGGGCTGGCCCCCCACAAATCCTCAATTTCAAAGGGGATGCCGTAGTTGTCGTACAGGCGAAATTCGTTGTAAACGCGGAACGGCTCGCCGGGCCACTGAGCGGCATCTTTTTTGATGGCGGCGGCCGCCGCCGGCATGCGGCTGTGCCACTCGAAGGGCTGGGGGTAGAGGTTGGTCTGCCAGTTGGCGGTGAACAGGTCAAAGCAAATCAGGGCCGCGGTGAAGATGGTGAACAACGCCGGCGGCAAGTTCGGTGCGAATTTCCACAGCAGCCAGGCCAGGGCCAGCAGGAGGGTCAGCAGGGTGGCCGCGCCCAACAGACCGTAAAAGGGGCTGCGGGGCGTCCAGCCGGTTTGGTTGAGGCCGACAAAGAAGAGGAAATTGAGGAGGAGGGAGAAGAGGAAGAGGTAGCGGGTGAGGCGTGAGGCGGGGAGCGGGGAGCCTGCTTCTTCTCCTACCTTGCTACCTGTTACCCTGCTACCTGACACCTGCTCCTGCACCGCTTTGAAGCCGTATCCGGCCAAAACCGACAGGCTAAAAGCTACTACAAAGGCCCAGCGTTCCTGTCCTCGAAAGATGGAGAAGCCCGGCGCCGATAGGTACAGTGGCGAATACAAAAAGGTATTGCCGCCAAAAGAGATGAGTAGGGCCACTGCGGCCGCTACTCCCCAAAAAACCGGGCGCTGATTTTGGGCCGGCGGGGTAAAGAGAGCTGCGCTGGCTAAAATCAAGCCGACCACTCCCACGTACAGCGGCGAGTAATGGCTGACCTGGCCGGGCAGCAAAAACTGGATCACGTCAATCAAGGGAAAGCCGCCCGACATCTTATCATAGGTACCCTCGGCCCGGACGGAGAGCAGGGTGTACTCAACGGCAGGGA
>CAZDMM010000342.1:0-7752 GCA_964505845.1 uncultured Caldilineaceae bacterium | reverse complement strand
AGGCCGCAAAGGAGTCCAGATCAAGCTGCCCTTCATCAGCTTTGGCCTCAAATTTGGCGGCGGCGTAGATTAACTGAGAGATAAAAGGACAATAACATGGTTGAATTCATCTTCAGCCAGGCCGAAATGTTAGCTTTGATGCTGGCTGTTAAGACATCGCTCATCCCCGGCCTTGATAATGATCGCCTGGTTCCGGCCGGGCAGCCTGAACAGAGAGCTTTAACCCTGCAAGGTTTAGAGCGGTTAAAAGAGCGGGGCTTGCTGCGGGTAGACGGCGACGCCACCGTGTTGAATGGCGATGTCGGCCTGATGGCCACGGCCCTGGCCTACCCTCAAGTGATTACCATCGTTACCCGTGACACGCCGGGCGTGGGCCAGCAGCAGTTTTTGCATTACCGTTATGACCCGGTGAACGTCGAACTGACGATGCCCAGCCTTGAACAATATCGCCTGGCCGCCCTTCCCGATGCCGCTACTTCTTTGGCCCGCCTGCGCCAGATTTTGCCGGTGAGCTTTGAGCATGATCCGGCCGGCGTCAAGCAAAAGCTCAACCAGGAGATATTTTTCCAGATAAAAAACCTGGCCGAAGCCGGGCAGCAGGTTGAAGCAACCCGCCTGCTAGAACAAGCTGGCTTTTCTGCAGAAGCCGCCCGCCTGCTTCTGCAGGCCATTCACCACCCTGACCTGGGGGGTACCATCACTTTTCTGCGGGTTCATGAGCAGCAAATTGTTGATGGGCGTGACCTGGCAATGGTGCAAGATGCTCAAACGGCCTGGCTCATCCGGCAGGTTGTCCCCGGCGAACCCGACCTCAGCCTTGAAACGGTAACAGCCGCCCAGTATAGCGCCGCCCTATTAAATACCCTGAACAATTTATTGGCATAAGGTACTCTGCCGGCGCCTCCACCATTATGACGCTTGCCGGGCCGGTGCTATAATCAAGCATCCGTACTCCTGGTCAAAAGTGGATGGCTCCGTGCAGCCGTTAAGCAAAGTTGCCGCTCTCCTCAGCATCCGCCCCGGCGAAGGCCGGCTGGCGGGCTTGATGCTGCTGAATTCCTTCCTCATACAGTTGCCCACCCTTTTTATCGGCACGGCCAGCTATACCCTCTTCCTCTCCGAATTTGGGGCAGAAGGTCTGCCTTACGTTTATATGGGCAATGCCCTCATCTTACCCCTGGTGGGCCTGCTTTACGCCAAATTGGAAAACCGCTTCTCGTTGGCCCACCTCTTACTGGCCAATATAGGCTTGATGCTGCTGGCCGTGGCGGCCTTCCGTTGGGGTCTGGGCTTGAGTGCGGCCAAGTGGCTCATCTTCGCTTTTGTCATCTTTTACGATATTATCCGCGTGCTCTGCAACCTTGAATTTTTGGGCTTGAGCGGGCGCCTGTTTGACGTGCGACAGGGCAAACGACTCTTCGGCTTGATCGGCTCGGCTGGAATGATTGCGGCCATTAGCGGGGGGGTCTTGACCCCCTGGCTGGTATCTCTGCTGGGCATTGCCAATCTTTTATTTTTAGCCATCGCTGGTTTGCTGGCCACCCTGGTTTTGCTGCTTTACATGACCCGTCTTTATGCCAACCGGCTGGCCGCTGCCCCTACAGACACAGGCGATCCGGTGGAGCACGCCTCTACGAGGACAGCCTCTTTAAAAAGTCGCTATATCATTTTGCTCTTTACCCTGCTGGTGATATCGGTCCTGTCCTATTATTTTCTTGATAACGCCTTCTATGCCCTGACCGAGGTCCAATACCCTACGGAAGAACAGTTGGCCGGCTTTATCGGGGTTTTTGGGGCGTTGAGCAGCGGGGTAACGATGGTCAGCCAAATTTTTTTGACCGGCTGGCTGGTCAATCGCTACGGTTTGCTGGCCGGTCTTATGCTCCTGCCCCTGGTGGACGCCTGCGGCATAGCTGCCATAGCCATCACCGGCACGTTCTTGGGCGCAAGCTCTGGCGTATTTTGGATAATGGTTGTTACCAAATTAGTGGATGAATCCTGGTGGGTAGCCCTGCACCAACCTGTGTTACAAATTCTATACCAGCCCCTGCCGCCGCAGCAGCGCCTCCGCGTCCAAACGGTCAGTGAGAGCACGGTTCAACCCCTGGCCAATGGAGCCGCTGGACTAATTTTACTGTTCTTAAGCGGCGCAGTTCACATTGCCTATGCTTTGCTCTTTATCCTGGCCGCCTGGCTGGGTGTTGCCCTACTGTTGGGCCGCGAGTATCCCCTCAAAGTACGACAAGCCCTGGTCAAGCGCACGTTAGGTGGCGGAAGCGCGTTCCGCCCCGACCGGTCGAGCCTGGCTATCCTGGAGCAGGGGCTAACCAGCCCGCAAGCGGGAGCGGTACTCTACACCCTTGATTTGCTGGCCGAGGTAGCGCCCGAAAAGCTGCCCACCGCCCTGCCCCCTTTGCTGGAGCATCACGCCCCGGAGGTGCGCCTGGAGGCGCTGCGGCGCATCGAACGGCTGGGGCTTACCTCCGCCTTACCTGCCGTCAGAGAGGGGGTCAAAACCGAAGGCTCACTCGCGGTGCAGGGAGCCTCGCTGCGCACCCTGGCGGCCCTGAGCAGCGCCGAGCTGCTAGATGAGGTCTACCCCTATCTGGATCACCCCAACCCCCGCCTTAGACAGGACGCCATCGTGGGCCTGCTGCGCAGTGGAGATTTGGCCGGGGTATTGGTGGCCGGTGAAGCCTTAACCGGATGGATCAATTCGCCGGAGCCGGCCCTTCGAGAGTTTGCCGCTCAAGCCCTGGGCGAGGCCGGCATCACCACCTTTTACCGGCCTTTGCTCAAGCTGCTGCAAGACGAGAACCCTGGTGTGCAGCGGGCCGCCCTGGCCGCCGCCGGTAAAGTGAAGCACCCCAAACTCTGGCCGGTGGTGGTCAAGAGTCTGGCTTCGGCCAGGCTGCGGATGGCGGCGATACCGGCCCTGGTGGCCGGGGGCGAAGCCGTGCTGCCGGAGTTGGCCCTGCTTTTGGCTGAACCGGGGCCGGGCGTCCCCCGCTTGTCCGGCCAGGAGCGGAGGACGGTGACTCGCCTGGCCCGGATTTGTGGCCGGATTGGAGGCGCTCAGGCCATTGCTCTCTTGCGCCGCCAATTAAATTTTCCCGATGTAGCCGTGCGCACCCACGTGCTGGCCGCGCTCAATCGCTGCGGCTACCGGGCCACGGCGCATGAGGCAGTCCACGTTCAGCAGGAAATTAGAGCGGAGGCGGCGGAGGCAGCCTGGACCCTAGCGGCCTGCCTTGATTTTGAGGCGAACCCTGAACTGGCCGCTCACCCGGCCATCTCCCTCTTAAACGCAGCCTTAACCGACCATTTGGCCCAGAACCGGAAGCGGCTCTTTGGGTGGTTGTCCTTTATCTATGAGCCTGGCCTGATGCGCCAGGTGCAGGACAACCTGGCCCACCCTTCGCCCGAAAAAAGATCGTATGCGGTGGAGATTATGGACGTGCGGCTGACCCCGGCCTTAAAAACACTGCTTCTGCCGCTTTTTGATGAGCTATCCCCGGTGCAGCGGTGGCAGCGTTTGAGCAGCCACTTTCCCCAACCGCGCCTGGCGGCCACCGCCCGCCTCCAGGAAATTATCACCCGACGAGATAGCCGGCTGCCGCCCTGGACTCAGGTTTGCGCCCTGTACGCCGCCGCTCAGTTGTCCCTCACGGAACTGGTCGAGCCTGTGCTGGCAGCCCTGTCAGCGCCCGATGCCCTGGTCAGCGAGACAGCCGCCTGGGCCTTATTCAAGCTGGAACCGGCCCTGTTCCAGCAGCATAGCCCGACCTTGAGCCAGGATACCCATCCCCAGATGGTCAGGCTGGCCCGGCAGTTAACAGCCACCCCCACAGGAGTTAGCAGGATGCTTACAACCCTTGAAAAAATTATTCAGCTTAAAGGCATGGAGTTGTTTGCCGATACCTCGGAAGAAGTGTTGGCGGAAGTGGCGGCGCTGCTAGAAGAACTGGACATACCGGCCGGCCAAACCTTTTTGCATAAAGGCGACCTGGGGAGTTCGCTCTACATTATTATTGAGGGCAGCGTGCGCGTCCACGAGGGTGAGCGCAGGCTGGCCGACCTGGGGGAAAACGATTTTTTTGGTGAGCTGGCCTTGCTGGACCCCGCTCCCCGTTCCGCCGACGTGACCGCCCTGAGCGATACCCGGCTGTTTCGGCTGAATCAGGAGCCTTTTAACGAACTACTGGAAGACCACACCGAGGTTGCCCGCAAGATGCTGCAAATTCTGGCCCGGCGTTTGCGGCGCGCCGCCGGCCATACCCGGCCCGGCCGCGAGCCGCTTGCCGATTTGTTAGATCGGTTACAGGACAAGCTGACCAGATCAGACCGCTTATAGACTCAGCAAATCCAATTTGTGTTGCTCCGAGCCGGTCCGTAACCGGCGTCCTTCCGAGCCAGGAACTTGGATCTACTAAGACTGGGCTCAAGTTTACCATAGGAATAGGAACCGTGCAGAAGCTAATGACGAACCGGCTGCAGGCTTGTGTCGGGCGGGGACTACAAGTAAGTTTTAATTGTTTGTACCAGTTTTTCCAGGTTAACCGGTTTACTCAGATATTCATTAGCCCCGGCTGCCAGGCAGCTCTCTTTGTCTCCAGGCATAGCCAGCGCTGTTAAAGCAATGATAGGCAACTGGGCCGGGCTGGTATTGACCCGGAGCCGACGGATAGCTTCCAATCCGTCCATACCAGGCATTTGAATATCCATCAGGATGAGATCAGGCTTCTCTTCCTGAGCCCGTTCTATAGCTTCAACGCCATTGCGGGCGACAATAACAAAAAAACCTTGAGTTTGCAAAAAATCCTGAAATAAGTTGATGTTAGCTTCATTGTCGTCAGCCAATAATAGACATGGCGGTTTCATTTTTTGCTTTTGATTGAATGTTTTCAAGAGTGGCCCTGTTTTTACCCTGGCTGCTTCAGCGCCGCCTCTGGTGTGGGCTGATTGAGGCCAGGGCAGCGAAACCGTAAAGCGGCTGCCCTGGCCGGGCTGGCTTTCTACCGAGATACCGCCGCCGTGGAGTTCGGTCATACGAGAAACAAGCGATAAACCCAGGCCGGTACCGGCGTACTGGCGTGAAAGACTGCTATCCAACTGGACAAAGGGCCTGAATAAACGCCTCATATCTTCTGGAGCAATGCCTATCCCGGTATCCCAGACAGTAAAATGGACGACCTGTTGGGCTAAATTACCCACCACCTCCAGACCAAGTTGTCCGTTTTCAGAGGTAAACTTTACGGCATTGCTCAACAAATTCACCAGGATTTGTTTGAGACGACGCTCATCCGCTTGCAGAACTGTTACATCCTGGTCTATCTTTTGGGTTACCTTCAATTGCTTCTTAAGAGCCATTTCTTTGATCATCCGCAGGCTGGCTTCACAGACTGCCTCAACCGAAACCGATCTAAGTTCTATGACCATTTTTCCCGCTTCAATCTTAGAAAGGTCCAAAATATCATTGATCAGCGACAACAAGTGGTGTCCACTCTCCTCAACATTTTTTGCATACCGGCGTTGTCTCTCGGTGAGCGGCCCAAAAACTTCATTTTGCAAAATCTCGGCCGAACCCAAGATGGCATTTAAAGGTGTGCGCAGTTCATGACTCATGCCGGCCAGGAACTCATCCTTGAGACGGGCCGACCGAGCCAGTTCGGCATTTGCTCGGCTTAACTCCTCAGTTCGTTCTGTCACTCGTTGAACTAACAAGGCTCGTTCGTCTTCTAGCTTTGTATACAAGCGGGCATTATCAATGGCGCTGGCTGCTTGATTCGCCAACAATTGAGCTAAAGAAATTTCTTGGGGGGTAAAAATACGCTCAACCCGGCTATCTTCTAATTCCACTAACCCTATCACTTGTCCCTTAAAAGCCATGGGGAGCAACAAGCGGGTACGGATGTTAGTTTTCTTCATGTAAGCAACTTCGGCCGGGTCCGCGTAAGGTTGACTAATCGTCATTTGTTCAGGTACAGGTTCTTCCAAAATCATCTTGGTGAGAGGGTAATTTGCCAGTTGGCGCACTTTGTCCACTGATCCCGGATCCCACCACCTGGTAGAACTGTATCTAGCAAGGGTAATGAGGGTATTCTCGGCCTGGTTCCACTCAGATATAGTGCAGCGTTCAATCTCTAAAAGCCTGGTCATTTCCTCAGTGACAGTGCTCAAGATATAACGCAGGTCTAAACTTGAGGTAATAGCAAGAGCGGTAGACTGCAAAATCGTCAGCTCCCGGTTGCGTTGGATAAGTTCAGCTTCGGCCTGTTTACGTTCATTCAATTCAATTTGCAGCCGCTCGTAGGCGTATCGCAATTCTTTGCTCTCTGCCGTAACATTCACTTCGAGTTCGCTCTTTGTTTTTTGCGGCATACCTTCTATTTGTGCTCGCTGCTGCTTTTGAAGTTCCCGAACTCCCAGCACGGTGACCATTTGGCCGTGATATAGAATGGTTCTGTTCAAAAATTCAACGGCAAAGGTTACACCAACCTGCTTGAGTCCTATAACCTGGTATGGTTTTGCATAGTCGACCAGGGTATTTCTTAAGACAAGGCCGCGTGACTCTGGAGCCACTAAATCGAGTAAAGTTTTATCTCTTATTTCGACACAGGTGTATCCAAACATTGCTGCCAATGCTTGGTTGGCAGCCAAAATGTTAACCTTTTTGGAAAGAGCAATCCCTTCAAAATCGCTATTAACCCACTGGTTAAGTTTGTCTCGCAGCTCTTCAAATTCAGATTCTGACCACTCAGATTCACCGATTTCAGCGCTGCCCACTACCTCTTTGCTCTTCTGCCAATTCAAGTTTTGCTTAAAATGGTTATTCTCGCCCTCAAGGAATATTGGCGAATTGCCGGGTGATGGGTTGCAGTGATTCATTCATATCTCCTAGTAGAAGCTGCAGAGTGACTCGATATCGTATTCTTTATGGAATTGAACAAAAATTTTACCGGGTTGAAAGTGAGTGCAAAGATAAAACATTAAAAAATCGGTCCCGGCCTGGATTAGGCCGGGACTTTTTGCGCCAAGTTTACCCCCCCGGATTCTCTGTCGGGTCTGGTGGTGGGGTTTCAGTAGACGCCGGGGGGGGCGTCTCGGTTGGGGCTGGTGCTGGAGTTTCGGTGGGAGCCGGGGTAGGCGTCTCAGTCGCTGCCGGTACCGGGGTTTCGGTAGGCGCTAGGGTTTCAGTCGGGTTCGGGGTAGGCGTCTCGGTGGCTACCGGCGTTGGCGTCTCGGTGGCTACCGGCGTTGGCGTCTCGGTGACTGCTTGGGTTGGCTCCGGGGTTGGCGTTTCAGTAGAGGTCGGCGTCGAGGTTGTAGTTGGCTCAGGCGATACCGTGGCTACGGGCGTCTCGGTGGCAACCGGCGTCTCGGTGATTACTGGGGTCGGCGTTTCGGTTGCCGTCACCGTCTCCGTTATCGCTGGCGTCTCAGTTATGGTGATGGTCGGCGTCTGTGTGATTTCGGGCGTAACGGTGACAGGTATCGCCGGAGCAGTAGGGAGTGGATCGTACACTCGGCCATCATCAACCCAGTTATCGCCTACCCAAACGGTACCGGCGACCGCATAAAAGCGATTCCCTCCACCCCAAGAGCGCCGGCTAGACCACGGCCCATCCCCACCCCAGGAACGACGACTGGCCCAGGGGCCGTCCCCACCCCAGGAACGACGGCTGGCCCAGGAAAATCCTCCACCCCAAGAGCGCCGGCTAGACCACGGCCCATCCCCACCCCAGGAACGAC
>CAZDMM010000341.1:6017-7753 GCA_964505845.1 uncultured Caldilineaceae bacterium | reverse complement strand
TGATGCCTTTTAGACCATCGCGCAGCCAATCTTCAAACTCAAAAGCCTCGACCGGTTGGTGGGTGTATTTTGAATCTGTCATAGGATGCACTCCTTAAAAAAGAGATTGGAGATTGGAGATTAAATTTAGCCCAATCTCTAATCTCCAATCTCAGGATTTATTCTTGTACATGGCGGCTTACAACTCCGCCTCAAATAATACTATACCTTTACCGAGGTGATTCGTCAATATGATTTCAAGCGAGACAGCCGATGCCGTTATCATCGGTGGGGGGGTGATTGGGGCCAGCCTGGCTTACTAGTTGGCCCGGCGCAACTTTGGGCGAGTAGTGCTGCTGGAGCGGGAGGTATTAGGCAGCGGCAGCACCGGGCGCTCCGAGGCCAGCATTGATTTATACTCCCACCAGCCGGCGGCGATGGCCTTGCAGGCCCGCGCCTATGAGGTCTTTGTAAATTTTGAAGCGTTGTTTGGGCAGGAGTGCGGCCTGGTGACAACCGGCCTGGCAGTGCTGGCCGGGCCGGAGCACGCGCATGGACTGCAAGCGGCGGTTCATTCGGCGCAGGCGCTAGGTATTGAGGCCCGTCTGTTGAATCCCACCGAATTTGGCGCGCTAGAACCGGCCGCCACCGTGACCGATTTAGCGGCCGTTTATTATGCGCCGGGCGGCGGTTATGCCGACCCGATGCTGACCACCAACGCCATAGCCGCTGCGGCGCGGCGCTTGGGCGTGACCATCCAACAGGGCCGGGTGGTGACCGGTCTGAAGCGGGCCGGTGATCGCGTCATAGGGCTGGAAACTTCAACCGGCCCTATGGCTGCGCCGGTGGTGGTCAGCGCCGCCGGGCCGTGGAGCGGGCGAGTCCTCAAAGCCTTTGGCTTGAGCGACTTGGGCCTGTACGCCTGCCAGCACCCGGTCATCTCGCTGCACCAGCGGGTCGAGGATGGTTCGCCTCACATTAGCTTGCTTGATTTACCTCTGCAAACCTATGCCCGGCCTGAGACCGGCCACCTGACCCTGGCCGGTTCCATGGATCGGGCGGTGGGGTATGACCCGGTGGAGCCGGATGACCACGGCCGGGTGACGGACGATTACACCTTTTGGGTGGCAGAACGGCTGGTGCAGCGCTACCCGGCCCTGGAGCGGGCAGAACTGCGGGCAGGCTGGTCGGGCTTGATGACCATCTCCCCGGATTGGCAGCCGGTGATGGGAGCGATTCCTGACGCGCCGGGCCTGTATATCGCCACCGGTTTTAGCGGCCAGGGCTTCAAAATCAGCCCGGCCGTAGGAGATTTAATGGCCGGTTTGATCGCTGGGGAGTCAGAAGCAGAACAACTGCTGGCTCCCTTTCGCCCCACGCGCTTTAGGGAAGGCCAGCCATTGGCCGCCAACGAGTTTGGAGCGTTGGGGTAAAGGCCGGCTCACTGAGATGGAGACACGGGGCAAAAATACTTTGACAAAAAGGAGATAACCCGCTAAAATTTTGAGTTAGGGGTAGTATTTCAATTCTCCTTAAGTTCCTCTTCTTCCACATTATTACAGCATCGTCACCCATTATTTTTTCGCTGAGTGATTTTATTTGATCTAACCGAGACTCTGATGAGTTTCGGTTTTATCTAGCCGTAAGGAGGCGAGTTATGGGTAATGTGTCGTGGCAAATCAGCGGGGATTATTTTGAAACGTGCAGTTGCGACTATCTCTGTCCTTGCATTAGCAGCAACATGGCGGCTCAGCCTA
>CAZDMM010000341.1:0-6007 GCA_964505845.1 uncultured Caldilineaceae bacterium | reverse complement strand
GACATTGTGATGTTGCCATCGTGTTCCACATTGATCAGGGACGCTATGACAATGTGGCCCTGGACGACCTTAATTTTGTGGTTGTGGCCCATACCCCGGATGTTATGGGCAAGGGTGATTGGTCGGTCGGCCTTATTGCCGATGAGCGAGCCACCCCCGAGCAGCAGCAAGCTTTGACGGCCATTGCCAGCGGCCAGGCCGGCGGTCCCATGGCTGCTCTTAGCCCCATCTTGGGCAAATTCTGGGGAGTAGAATCCAAGCCCATCCACTATCAAAAGAACGGCATGAGCCGGTCGGTCTCAATCCCAGGGATGCTGGATCAGGCGTGTGAGGGCGTCCCCAGCCCTATCAAGCCGGATGAGCCGCTCTATGTTGACAACACGCTCCACCCGGCCAATGCTCGTCTGGCCCTGGCCCACGCCACCCGCAGCCATCTTCACGCTTTTGGTTTGAATTGGGACGATACCAGTGGCAAGAATAACGGCCACTTTGCTCCCTTTAATTGGCAAGCCAGTTGACTAGAGTAGGGTAGCGTGGAGATCGCACCCTCACGTCAGACCAAGACCACAGTCTGGCTGGCGCTAATACTCTTGGCGGCCATCGCCTGGACGGTTATTATTTTGCAGGTGCAGGCCATGCCTCAGCCAGAACCGGGTATGGCCGCCATGCCTGCCGGCCCGGAGATGCCAGACATGGCCATGCAGCGGGGTATGGCTACCATGGCGACCGAGCCGGCCTCGCTGCTTTTTTTCTTGCCGCTGTGGGTCAGCATGATGGTAGCGATGATGTTCCCGGCGGTCGCCCCGGTGGTCTCATTGTTTGCCACTCTCAGCCGCAGACGCCGTGAAATAGGCCAACCTGCCGCCCCAGCCTGGATTTTCCTAGCCGGTTATTTGGCAGTTTGGAGTCTATTTGGTCTCGGCGCTTACCTCCTCTCGCTGGTTGTGCCGGCCCTGGGTATGATGGCCTCAGGGCTGCGCGTAGATAGTCCCCTGACCGCCGGGCTAGTCCTGATCTTTGCCGGTCTCTATCAATTGAGTCCCCTCAAACAAGTTTGCCTTCATCACTGTCGTTCACCGCTTAGTGTTATCCTGCATGGCTGGCGGGATGGCAACCAGGGAGCTTTCCGCATGGGTTTTGTTCACGGTGCGTACTGTCTGGGCTGCTGCTGGGGCCTGATGCTGGTTCTCTTTGCGGTTGGGCTGATGAATTTGCTGTGGATGATCATCTTAACCGTAGTCATCTTTGCCGAGAAAGTGTTGCCGTATGGCGCCCTTGTTGCCAGGCTGACCGCCCTGGCCCTCATCCTCTTTGGTTTGATTACCCTGGCAACCCCCTGGATTACCGGGCTGGTTTGACCGTATGATTATGAAAATCAAATCTGAGTAAACGGCCATGCATGTACAAAAATCATCTTCCCAGCGGGCAGAGGTGTGGGCCAGCGGCGACTCTTATGAGCCTTATGTAGGCCGGTGGAGTCGCCTGGTGGCGCGTGAGTTTTTGGCCTGGCTGGCTGTACCGGAGGGCCGCCATTGGCTCGACGTTGGCTGCGGCACCGGCGCGCTCAGCCAAACCATCCTGCAAACCGCCGCCCCTGCTAAAGTCAAAGGGATAGATCGCTCTGATGATTATGTTGCTTTTGTCCGGGAACAAATTCAGGATCAACGGGCCTACTTTGAAACCGGAGATGCGCAAGCTCTGCCGGTGGAGAGCGGAAGCTATGATGCCGTAGTTTCCGGTTTGGTTCTTAATTTTGTTTCTCAGCCAGCTCAGGCGGTGGTTGAAATGGCCCGCGCCGCCCGGTCAGGGGGTATCGTGGCTGTCTATGTGTGGGATTACGCCGGCAAAATGCAGTTTATGCGCCATTTCTGGAATGCCGCGGCCGCGCTTGACCCGGCTGCCCATCCCCTGGATGAAGGGCGGCGCTTCCCCATCTGCCAACCGGAGCCACTTCGGGAACTGTTCCAAACGGCTGGCTTAAAAGATGTTGAGGCGCGGGCCATTGATGTTGCAACCGACTTTCGGGACTTTGATGATTACTGGACACCTTTTTTGGGCGGCCAGGGGCCGGCGCCGGGTTATGCCATGTCGCTGAGTCAAGAACATCGCGTTGCCTTGCGGGAACGGCTCCAAGCGGCCTTGCCCTTCGCCCTGGATGGTTCGATTCCACTGGTAGCGCGCGCCTGGGCCGTCCTGGGAGTGCGGTAAAAGAGGAGGGGTATGAAGGGATGTTTAAGGCAAATCATAGGAATCAAGCCAAAGAAAGCGGAGAAAGTATGATTATCTGCATCCCGACTACTTGTTTGACCTGGGGGTATTAGCGGCTATAATTTTGTTATAGATACTTTTTTGTTTCCCCTCTCACTACCTATTATTTCTATACTCTATCCGTTTGTTTGACTTCTTTTTAATCACAGCATCTCCCTTGATTAAAAAGTGGATATAGCTGAATTCAATCTGCAAAGGGGCAGTAATCCGCCAGCCGACCATTATCATCTCGGTGTATTTTGCCATTGGTTGACGTTACCCCGGATTGTGCTCACTGTTATCACAAGTTTAGGGCGTCACGCTTAAGGAGAGCAAAATTATGGAAGTAAAACTATACGTTGGAAACCTGCCGCAAAATACCACTGAGGATGAATTGCGCACCTTGTTCGCTAAAGCAGGTGGGGTAGCCTCGGTGGCCTTGATTAAAGATCGTGGCAGCGGCAACTTTAAGGGCTTTGCCTTTGTGGGCATGCACACACAGCGCGAGGCGCAAAAGGCCATTAGTATGCTGAATACCTTCGATTTAAACGGTTACAAGCTGAAGGTAAGTTTGGCCCGGCCTCGCCCAGACCACCACAGCGGTGGGTTTGGTCAAAGAGATCGTAATAAGCGCCGGTAATGGCAGAAATAGGAGCTTCTTATGCAGTTTAAAGTGGGTGATGCAGTGGTTCACCCTATTTATGGGATAGGGCACATTGCCGTAACGGAGGAAAGATCATTTTCCGAGCAGGAGCCTCGTCTATACTACTACGTTGTTTTGCCCAGGCGCAGCCTTTGGATTTCAGTAGAGGCAGCACAGGAAGGCAGTGGGTTGCGGTTGGTAACAGCGAAGGCTGATCTTGACCATTATCGCATGGTCTTAAAAAGCCGGCCGGTTCCTCTACACAAGAATCATCATCACCGGCATCTGGAATTAACTGATCGTTTAAGGCAAGGCTCGTTCCAGGCCATTTGTGAAGTGGTGCGGGATTTAACCGCCTGGGGCTGGCGCAAACCCTTAGGTCCAACCGACAGCGCTACCCTGCACAAAACGCGTAATAATCTATACCGGGAATGGGCCAGTGCGGCCGGTATCTCTACCGTTGAGGCGATCAAGGAGATTGACTCCTTGATGGTGGCCACCCAGCAAGCTTTTGCAGAGTGATATGGCCAAGTTAACCCGACAATTAGTTCTGCAACGGTGAAAGGTAGAAATGGCCAGTTGTACAGTCTACAACCCTATCAAAAAGTTTATGGGGCATGTGCGGCTAGAAGGGGGACATTACAACATCTACCGTGGTTGGGAGGACTTTGCAGGTCGGATAGAGCAAGAAGGTGGATATTACGCCGTCTATCAGGCGGGCGTCCAGTGTGTGGGCCGGATCAAGCCAGAGGGTGAATATTTCAAGGTCTATCGAGGCTGGACTTACTTTGTGGGGCAGCTCTGCCGAGAAGATGGACAGTATAAAGTCTACCAGGGCCAAACCAAGCTGGTTGGTTTGGTAGAACTGGAAGATACGTGGCAGACCGTCCCCCTGCTGTTAAGCGGCGGGGCGGCTTTATTGCTGCTTTTATAACGGGCTGCCCCGGAAAGGAGTAAGGTAAAATAATGAGAAAAGAGGAAAACACGACCCGCTTCAGGCAGTTAGTGATTGGTGAAGAATTTAGACTGCCAGGATCAACGGTCGTGATGATCAAAGAATCACTGCGGCAACAGCCTAAATTGGGCTGGGTTAACGCCAGGTACAGCCATACTTATCAAGAGCAGCTATGCTATTTTCCCGGCGATACCCAAGTAGTGCGAAGACGGAGCAATGAAGGGGCCGGATTAGCCCTGAAAAATAAAATTATTCCTATATTTAAGACCAAAAGCTAACGTATCTTCTCAATAATTCGGGGTAGGGGCACGGCCTCACCGCAAGGGTGTACCCCTAGCGGGTATGCGCCTGCCCCCTGGGGCGAACCCTTGCGGTCGCCCCTACATATTGAGAAGATACTGCTTGTTATAAAAAGAAGGTAGTAACATATGGCTCAAATGGAGGAGATGACCCAGGCAGACAAGGTGATTGCCATCGTGACCCGTTTCAACCAGGCCCTCAACGCCCACGACGTGGATGGCATGATGCGCCTGATGACCGAGGGTTGTGTGTTTGAAAACACCTATCCCCCGCCCGATGGGACTCGCTACCAGGGGCAAGCGGCCGTGCGCCAATTTTGGGAAGAGTTTTTCCGTTCCTCCACCCAGGCCGGCATTGAAATTGAGGAGATTGTGGCCTGGGATGATCGCTGCGTGATGCGCTGGACGTATCGCTGGGTAGATGCTGGCGGAAGTGCCGGTCACATCCGGGGGATTGACCTGTACCGGGTTGAGAACGGCTTGATTGCCGAGAAACTATCCTATGTAAAAGGTTAAAAGGGGGTTTTATGAACGCAGATCAACTGCGACTGCTGCAAGCACCGCTAAAAGAAAGATATCGCGCCGAGCCAGAGTCGGCCCTGGTGACGCTGCGAGCGCAGGGCCGGGCAGGCCAAGGGATTACCTGCAAAGTCGAGACCGGCAAGGCCCTGGTGACAGCCGGCCTGCACCCGGCTACGGGCGGCGACGGTCTGGTTGCCTGTTCGGGCGACATGCTGCTGGAGGCGCTGGTGGCCTGCGCCGGCGTCACTCTGCAAGCCGTCGCCACCGCTATTGGGGTGAATCTGCGGGATGCGCTTGTTTCTGCCGAGGGTGATTTGGATTTTCGAGGGACTCTGGGCGTGTCCAAAGAAGCGCCGGTAGGCTTTAGAGATATCCGGCTGCAGTTTGACCTGGATACCGACGCCGACGAAGAGCAGCTCAAATCGCTCATCCGGCTGACGGAACGCTACTGTGTGGTTTATCAAACCTTGCGCCGCGCCCCGGAGATTGCTATCTCCTATCAGGCTAAGTCTAAGGCTCAGGCTGAGTAAGCTTCTGCTCAGGGTGATTTTTGGCTTACAAACGCCTCCTGAGTAGCCCTGACCCTGAGCTTACCGAAGGGGAAGGGCGTATCGAAGGATGCGTTTACAAAAATGTCGAAAATTATTCAGGCTTCTGCCCCACTGCAAGCAGTGAAGTGCCGATGGGCAAATTGACCCGGCGGATGAGGGCCGCTTCCACTTTTCCGACCAGCGTCAAAAAGGCGTTGACCGGCGGCGAGGCCGGCTCCATCTCAACCTGATATTCCTCCTGACTCAGGTGATGAGAAGCCAGTTCCGGCTCCGCCCTGGCCCGGCGTCGTAGTAAAATCAGCCCGGCGGCCAGCGGAAAGATGAAAAAGTTGTTGTAGGTGACTCGCCTGACGGTGAAGCCGGTCTGAGCGAGTTTCTTTTTTAGCTCGGCGGCGGTGTAGCGGCGCACATGGGCGTTGATGTCGTCGTTGTGGCTCCACAGCCACATCAGCGCCGGCACGGTGATGACCATGTGGCCGCCCGGCTTGAGCACCCGGAAGCTGTCGGCCAGGATGGCCAGGTCATCTTGGTTGTGCTCAATCACGTCCAGGGCCGTGACCACGTCAAAACTATTTTCGGCAAAAGGCATAGGCTGGGTGGCGTCAAACTGCTCCACCTCATAACCGCGCTGGCGGGCCATTTTGACCGGGCGGGGGTCAATCTCCAGGCCCTTAACCTGGCCGTACCGGCTGAGGTGGTGGATCATATTGCCCGCGCCGCAGCCCACATCCAGCAGACGCAGCCCCGGCGAGGCGGGTACATATTGGTTCATCAGGGCGGTCAGGGCGCG
>CAZDMM010000340.1:0-7781 GCA_964505845.1 uncultured Caldilineaceae bacterium | reverse complement strand
TGGCGCAGGAGCGGGAGAGGCGCCGCGCTAGAACATAAACTAGCGGTACGGTCAGCGTGCCGAGCAGCGGCGCCAGCAGCCGGGAGGTGAGAGGCGCGGCCCCAAAAATCCAGATAAACAGGCTTTGCAGATAGATAAAAATCGGTTCACGGCCGTTGTTGCCGGCAAAAAAGAGCCGCCAGGGGCCGCCATCCAGCAGCCAGGCCGCATCCATCGAGTAGTAGGCTTCGTCATACCACAGGCCGGGCGGGGTCTGGCCCACCTGCCACACCCGCAGAAAAAAGGCCAGCCATATCAGGCTAAGGAGCAGAAGTTTTTGTTTCAAGGCAGGTCTATTGGCTCCAGGGAAATTTCGTTGTTGGGCTGGCCCGGCGCCGGCAAACGTTCTCCGGTGACTGCATTGTACAGGCCAACCACCAGATTATATCGCCCCGGCGGCACGCCGGCCAGCGGCAGCAGCCGTTTATCCACAATAATCTCGCCCGCGTCCCACAAACTGGTAGGGTAACGCCCCTCCGCCGGAGGGCTATCTTTTTGCGCGGCATTTTGATTGGCCGAATTACGCAGGTGCAGGAAAACGGTGTAATCCGCCGGGGGAGTGGTTTCGGCACGCCAGTATAGGGTGATTGGTAAATGGTTATTAGTTTCCGGTTGTATATCATACCCCAGCAAAGTTATTTGGTCGGCCAGGGTCAGGTTGAGGCTGGTTTGAGGCTGCGGATTTTGGGCGACGACATCCGGGGGTGGGCCGCCCACTTTGATGGGGCCGAGGGTGAGGCTGGTGTGGCCGGTGGGCTGACCGGCCTCTATCAGCGGCAGTGAAACCGCACTACCGCCGCTGGGTTGATACAGGCCGACATCCAAAGTGTAGATGCCGTTGGGCGCGACGGCGTCTACCGGCACGCCAAAGGCATCGGTGATGACCTCACCGGGAACCCACAGCAGGGTGCTGTAGCCATCGCGCGGGCGGCGATCATAGCCGCCCCAGCGCCGCTGCTGGCTGTCCAGCAGGTTGTCAAATATCCGGTAATCCTGGCCCATATAGGCCAAAGCTCTCCAGTACAGGGTCAACGGCAGCCGCTGCCCCGGCTGAATCCGCCGCGTGGGCAAATCATAGCCCAACAGTTTGACCTCGTTGTTAAAGTTGGCCTCCAGGGGTTGGGGCGGCGTGGGCAGCGTAAAATTGCGAGGCGGCACAGCCGTCCAGATGTCGCAGCAAAGCGTAGAGCCGACTTGCAAGCGGTAATGTTCCGCCCAATCCGGCTGCACCATAAACACGTGGAACGGCCCCACCGAAGCCAACGGCTTTTGAAAACTTTGAGCTTCGTTATCGGGCGCCATTAAAACCGGCGGGTCAGTACCGATGACGGTAAAGGTGGAGCGGATGGGATAAGGCTGGCTAAACAGCGGCGTTGTTTCGGGCTGCCCCTGGAACCACACCCGGCAGGGGTCAGGATTGGCGGCGGAGCCGGTCAGCGTGACCTCACCCAGGTTGAGCGGCGCCGCTGCCGGCAACGGCTGAAGGTCAAGATGCAGCAGGCGCAGTTGCAGGCGGTAACTGCCCGGCTGAGGGTTGACCAACGGCAGCGCGTAACCATCTTTAATCACGTCGGCCGGCTCCCAGGCGCGAGTGGGGTAACGCCCCTGCACCGGCTGGCCCAGGGCATACCCCACCGGTTGACCCGCTTCATCCAGCAGGCTGAGTTCAACCAGATAATCTTCCGGCAGAGTGTCCAACGCCTGCCACCACAGCGTCACCGCCAGGGTGGAGTCCCCCGGCGTCCAACTGCTGCCCAGGAGCCGGATGTTAGCGGCAAAGGTTTGGTTGAGCGGGCGCTGCGCGGCGGGGGCATCTTTAGTCCACACCGGCAGCGGCGGGGGATAAACCCAGGCCGCCCAGCCAACCTGCCCCAACAGGCTCCAGCCAAATAAACCGGTTGCCGCCAGCGGCCCCAACTCAAAACGCCACTGCCGCCAGCCCCAAACCAGCACGCTGGCTATTGCTGACGCCGCCGGCAAAAGAAAGTGCCGCCCCTGGGCTGTTTCGCGCGGGTCAAAGGAGAAAACAAGGCGGACGAGCAGCAGCGGCCCAACCAACACGGCGTGAAAAATCAGCAGAGCCAACCAGACCCGCTCCTCAGCACCGCTTTTGAGCCATAGCCGCCCCAAGCCTGCGAGTCCTACCAGAGCAGCCAGGCTGAAGAGGCCGACCAGCCAGGGCGAGCCAACAAATGTACCGGCCACCGGGGCCGCCCAAAAGGATTCCAGCATGCCCCAGAGCAGTTGGCCGTAATTTCGTTCCAGGGGGGGACGCTGCTCCGCCGCCACCGACTGCGCCCCAAAAAGAAAGCTCGCCACCTGCACCGAGGTGGTATCGCTGGCGTCGCCCACCAGCAGGGGCTGCAGCACCCCCACCAGCGGCCCCTGCGTTGCAATGGTATTAAAATGCCAGGCCACCCAGCCAAACCACCAGCTTGAGGTGAGACTCAACATAAGCAAGGCGGCGAAAAGGCGGGTCAGAAAAAACTTAAGGTTCAACCGGTGAGACCACCCTGCCAGCCCGCCGATGAAAGCGATTTCCAGCGGCAGCAGCACGGCGCTGTATTTGGCGGTCAGCGTCAGGCCGGCCAGCCCGCCCAAGAGCAGCCACCAACGCCAGCGGTGGGGCCGTTTGACCACGCGCAGCCCGGCCCACAGAAATAGAGCCGTGAGCGCGGCGCTCAAGCTCTCGTAGCTCAAAACCGAGCTGTGAAAAATCAGGGCCGGGATAAAGGCCAAAAAGGCTGTGGCCAGCAGAGCGCGCCCCCGGTCGGCCAGCAGTTCCAGGGCGGTAAGGTAGGTGACCAGCAGCAGCGCCGCCCCCCACACAATAGATACGCCCCGGCCAATGTGCCACCACAACACCTCGCCGCGATAGGGCGGCAGTTCCACGCCGGTGTGAACCAGGGCATAAGAACCGAGCACGGGGTCGGCCAACTGGCGGCGCGGCGAGTCAACCGGGCGCAGCAGGCGGGCCGGTTCCACCCCGGTGGTCGCAGCCGCTGCCAGCAGGTGATATAAAGGAGGGGCGTCGGCTTTGTAGCCGGCCTCGACCCGTTCCGCCGGGGTAGCCGGCAGCCGCCCATGTTCCCTGATAAAGCGCAGGTATAAAAAGTGCGCCCACTCATCGTTGCCTACCGTCAGCGGGGCCGCCAGGCTGTGAGCCAGAGCCAGGCTGAGATACAGAGCCAAAATCAGGCCCAGCCCCCCATGCATTTTCAGACGGTTCAATACCCTCATATTACCCTAATCCTTTAGCTCGATGGGCGACAGGGCGACCTCATTGGCCGGCGTTCCCGGCACGACCAGCCGCACCCCGGTTTGGGCGTCGTACAAACCCACCACCGGCGTGTACCGCCCCGGCGCTACACCGGCCAGCGGCAGCGTCATCTGGTCAACGATTATTTCGCCCGCTTCCCACAGGCTGGTGGGATAGCGACCGGCCGCCGGGGGGCCGTCCTGTTGAGCTACTGTCCGGTTGTTGGCGTCACGCAAGTGCAGAAAGGTGGTGTAATCCACCGAGGGAGTGGTTTCGGCGCGCCAGTAAAGAGTAATTAGTAATTGGTAATTGGGTTCTTGTTTCAGGTCGTAACCCAGCAAAGTTACTTGATTTCCCAGGGTGAGATTCAGCTTGACTTGTGGGGCGGGATTTTGGCTGGTGACTCCCGGCGGCGGGCCGGCCACTTTGAGCGGCCCAATCACCACCGCCGAGGCGTCGCTCATCTGGCCTGCCTGAACCAGCTTCAATGATTGCGGTTGGCCGTTGACGAGTTGGTACTGGCCTACGTGCAAAAAGTAGACGCCGGGCGGTGCAGTCGCTTTAACCGGCACGTTGAAGGGGTCAGATACTACCTCATTTTCAGCCCAGAGCATGGGGCTGTAAAAACCGGCAGGGTAACGGTCAACCTGGCTGTAAGGCTGCTGCTCCGAGTCAAGCAGGGTGGCAAAGGTGAGATAATCGCCCTGCACCGGGGCCAGGCTTTGCCAGTACAGGGTGAGGGGCAGGCTGCCGCCCGGTTCAGCCCGGCGAGTGGGCAGCACGTAACCCAATAGTTTAACCTGCTGGGCAAAGTTGGCTTCAACCGGCCGGTAACCCGGCTCGGTTTGGGTGGAGGGGAGGCTAAAGCGGCGGACCTCGGCTGCCAGGGTCAGGAGCGGCTCGGTTTGGTAGCTGCCGGTGCTGGTGCTGAGGTTGAGGCGGTAGGGGCCGCCAGGCCAATCGGTTCCAACGATGAAGATGACGGTGGCGTCGCCGGCGGCGGCCGGCAGGCGAGGGATGTCGTCCGGCCCCACCAGAGTCCAGGTGGGTTTGGGGGATTGGTTTGTTGGGCTAGAGATATAAGTCCAGGAGAGGGCCAGGGTTTGGCGGGCGCGCACCGGCTGCTGGTTGAGCCACAGACGGTACTCAAATTGGCCGGCCAGAGTTGACGCCCCGGCAATCGGCTGCTGTTTACCCAGAGGGATAAAGATGAATTGGAAAGGTTCGGGGGTGAGGGGGGTATCCTCGGCCTCGTGCAGCAGGGTCAACTGCAAGTTGTAGGCATCGGCCGGAACCGCCGCCAGGGGCAGCGGCAGGGTATCCCGGATGACATCGCCCTTGTCCCAGGCGCGGGTGGGGTAGCGCCCGTTCAAAGGGTGACTCAGCCAGGTAAAGTGGGGCCGGCCGGCCGAGTCGAGTAGTTGCACCTGGGTGCGAAAATTTTCGTCAACGGGCCGGCGCGCTTTCCAATAGAGCGTCAAATTGATGATGGCCTGGCTGGCCTCGGGCGCAAAATCGTAACCCAGCAGTTGAATGGCCTCGCCGAAATCATGTTTGAGCGGCTGGGAAATCGAGGCTTCATTGAAAGTAGTGGTTCGCACCGGCAAAGGCGCGGGATAGGTGGAGATCATATACCCAAGTTGGAAGAGGGACCAGAGCAGGAGGAGGAGGGAAGGCAAGAAAATGGAGCTTGGAGATTGGAGATTAACTGGGTATCCAAACTGACGCAAGGCGTGGACACCGGTCGCCCACGTTACGTGGGAGGAGGTATCTTCGGTTTTACTTCTCCAGACCTGCCCAAGCAGGGTACTCCAGCCCAAGACCAGCAAAATGGGGATGGCCTGGGCGGCGGGGTAAAGAATGTGCCGGCCCTGGCCAGTCTCCAAAATGTTGCGAGTCAGAAAAAAACGCAGGATGGGAAAGGGAAACAGCAAAATAACGATGAAGGTCAGGGTGGCCAGAACGAGCTTCCCTTCGGCTGTGGACACGCGCCAAAGCTGCCACAGGCCGGCTACAGCCGCCAGGCACAGCAGCAGCATGCCCAGGTAGGCCCAGGGAAAGAGCGGGTCGTGCTCCAGCACCGGCACACCCCAAAAGGTTTGAAACAGGTAGACCCACCAATCCCAAAAGCTGCCGGCGGCCACCGCGCCAGGCCGTTCCGGGCCGGTAAAGGCTGCGCCGCCCAACAGGGCAAAGATGCGGCGCATGCTCACATCGGGGCCGGAGGCCAACAGCGGTTTGAGAGAACCCAGCAGCAGGCCATCTGCCTGGATGGTATTAAAATAGTAGATGATCCAGCCAAACCACCAGCTTGACCCGACCAACGTAAACAGCCAGGTCAGACTCAGGCGGCCCAGGGCTTTTGGCCGGCTCCAACCGGCCTGTTTGACTCGCCACAGCAGCACCGGAATGACCGCCAGGGGCAGCAGCCCGGTGCTGTATTTGGTAGTGATCGAAAGCCCCAGCAGCAGCCCCATCAGGGCATAAAGCCACCACTGCTCGCTGCCCCGCATGGCCCGCAGCAGCAGCCAGATAAAAGCCGCCGAAAGAAGAATAAAGAGGCTGTCGTCGCCGAGCATGGCGGAGGTGAAGAGGTAGCGGGGGGTAAAGGCCAGGAAGGCGGTGACGGCTAAGGCCAGCAGGGGGGAAGTATCAACCGCTCCCAAGAAAACAACCCTCATCCCGTCGCTGGCGCGCGCCCCCCCTCCCTGGGGGAGAGGGGTTGGGGGTGAGGGTTTTTCATCGCTGTCAGCGTGCGCACCGCTTATGCACGCTCCCCTGCCCATTTCAAGCGTGGAAAAATAAACAAACGCCAGCGCCGCCGCCGCGAAGAGGATCGAAATAAAGCGGCCGATATGCCAGGCCAGGATGCCATCCTGCCAGGGCCAACTGGCGTCCTCGGTATAGATAATGAGGCGCGGGTAAAATATTTCTCCCACCAACCGGCGGCGCGGCGACTCGCCCACATCCTTGAAATGGGGTTGGCTGGTATCCAGGGGGCTGACGGCCCAACCGACCAGCAGATGATACAGCGGCGGCCAATCGGCCCGATACCAGGCTTGCCGGCGTTCCGCATCATCAATAGGCAAGCGCCCTTTTTGGGCAATAAAGCTGAGGTAGCGATAGTGGGCCAGCTCATCTTCACCCTGGGTAATCGGCACAATGATGCTGTACCAGGCAGCCAGGATCAAAAAGATGAACAAAATAGCCCCTAAACCAAACCGGGCCAGCAGTTTGGTAAGGTTGAATTGAGAGGGGGAGATGAGATAGGATGAAACAGCTTGCCGGCCCCGGGGCGGCTTGTGCTGGGGGTGCAGACGTGATCGTTTGCCCATAACAGGGCGTATTTTAGTGAGAACGGGGGGATTGGGCTAATTGAATAGAGCTAACTACTGGGTGTATGTGAATTTAAATTTAAGGCGGCCAGGGCTGCGTTAGTATCTTGATAAATGGCAAAAAAATCGGTGGTACCAGAAAGTTCAAAAACACGGTAAACATTCTCCGGCACAGCCACCAGGGCCAAACTCATCACACTCTTGCGGGCATCCACCAAGGCTCGAATTCCGGCCATGGTCAGCTCGCTCAGGTTTTCCATGTGCAGCACCACCCGGTCTGTCTGGTATTTGTGCAGGCTCGCGGCCAGGTGGTCTCTAAAATGCTCGGTGGCATGCGCGCCAAATTTGCCGGAGAGCGCGATAAAGGCCACGCCTCGCTCGGTATAATCACTGATCGCAAAATCAACGCCGTCGGGGTTATGATTCAGGTTTATTTGCATCCCTTCCTGGGCTACCAGCACTTCTAATGAACCGTTGTTATGCCCCAGGTATTCTTTAGTTTCCTGTAAGACCCGCAAAATCTCCGTGTCGGTGGCGGTCGGGTCATGATGAAACAAAACCAGGCGTTTGACATTGGCGTCGCGGGCAATATCTGCCCCAATCAAGGCCGAGCTATGGCCCCAATCCTCCCGCACAAACGACTCGCGGACGGAAAACATGGCGTCAAAAATAAGGGCATCGGCATTGGCATAGAATCTACTGTATTTTTTGGTGCTGGCGTAATCGAGGTTTTTATATTCCCCGTCTGTGGCTAAAATGGCTACCGCATTGTCAACCTCAACCCGATAAGCATAAGCTTTACCGGGATGCTTTAACTCAATACTGCTAATTTGGGCCCCGGCAATTTCTATTTGCTCACCCTCGTCAATATGATAAAAGCGAAAAGTAGCCGCAACTTGATTAAATTGTAACGGGAATACCTCCGGCACCATCTGTCGAGTCAATACTTCGGGCACGTAGTCGTGAACGTGATAAACATCAAAAATGTTGCCGGTGACGTGGATGGGCTTGAAAAAGGGCAAGCCTTGAATGTGGTCCCAATGGGTGTGGGTAAAGAACAGATAAGCATGTCCCCGGCCCCGGCTAAAACCGTACTTTTTGGCCGACTCGTTGCTTTCATCCATTAAATATTCGCCCAACTCGCGAAT
>CAZDMM010000339.1:0-7791 GCA_964505845.1 uncultured Caldilineaceae bacterium | reverse complement strand
CCGATTTGGCCGTAGGCGGCCTGCACGAATACAAGCCCTGGGGAGGCAGAAACTGGAATTTAGCCAACGACGGCGACGAACTGGTGGTCCTCGGCCCCAACGACGAAATCCTGGACAGCGTGGCCTACCGCAACGGCGACTACGTCGCCCTGGGCCTGGAAGCGGACGCCTCGGCCCCGGAACCTGCCAGCTTGCAGCGAGTCTGGCCGGTGGATACCAACTCCATGCCCTACGACTTTGTGCGGGCCGAACCCAACCCCGGCCGGCCGACGGCGCCGCCGCCGCCCGTCTCTATGCCTCCCGCCCCTCTGCCTGATGGCATGTACGCCTTTTGGGGCGACTTGCACGCCCACACCACCTACTCCGACGGGGCCGGGCCGGCCTATTACGCCCTGGCGGTGGCCCGCTCGGCCGGGCTGCACTTTTACGCCATCACCGACCACGACTGGTGGCTGACCCCGCTGGAGTGGGCCAACCTCCTCACCCAAACCCGGCAGGCCAGCCTGCCCGGCCAATTCATCGCCCTGCGCGGGGTAGAGTGGACCCACGACAGCGTGGGGCACATCAACCTCTTTAACACCGATACCCTGCCCAACAGCCGCACCGACCCCACCTTTAACACCCTGCCCGCCTTTTACGCCTGGCTGGCCGCCCAGCCTGAGGTGATAGCCCAGTTTAACCACCCCGACCCTGACTACGGGGGCGCGTTTGATAACTTTGCCTATCACCCGGCCGCGGCCCAGGTAATGTTCATGCAAGAGGTTGGCAACAACGCCCAAAAATACACCACCTATGAGCCGTCTTTTATCCAGAGCAACAGCCTGGGCTGGAAAACGGCCCCCACCAACAACGGCGATACCCACACCGCGCAGTGGGGGCGCGCCTCCACCGCCCGCACCGGCCTGCTGGCCCCGGCCCTCACCGAGGCCGACCTGCTGGCCGCTATGCGGGCCAGGCGCGTCTTTGCCACCGAAGACAGCAACCTGGCCGTCGCCCTGCGTGTCAACGGCAGTTGGATGGGCAGCAGTTTGACCACTACCGGGCCGCTGCCCCTCACCGTAGATGTGGTTGACCCGGACGCTGAACCCTTCACCCTGTACCTATACGATAACAATCTGCCGTTGGCCGCCGCGCCCCTGGCCGCCGGAACCGGCCAATGGAGTGCCACGGTCAACGCCCTGCCCGGCCACTTTTTTTGGGTGAAGGTGGTACAGGCCGATGGCAACGCCGCCTATACCGCCCCGATCTGGATTGAAGGCCAGGCCCCGCCCGAGACCCTGTACGTTAACGAGGTCTTGCCCTCGCCGCATGACCGGGATTGGGACGGCAGCGGCGTGGCGGATTATCAAGACGAGTGGATCGAGCTGTTCAACCCGGCCGATCACCCCATCGGCCTGGGCGGCTGGCAGTTGCGGGATAACTCCCGGATAGCTTACACGATTCCCCTGGAAACCGTCATCCCGGCCCAGGGCTATGCCGCCTTTTACCAGGCCCAAACCCACCTCTCGCTCAACAACGGCGGCGATACCGTTAGCCTGGTTCACCCTACCGGGGCCGTGGCTGACTCCTTTAGCTATGACCACTCGCCGGGCTATGATGGCAGTTGGTGCCGCCTGCCCAGCGGCGGCAGCCGCTGGAGCGAGGACTGCGGGCCGTCGCCCAATGGGGCCAATTGGGAAAAAGCACCCAACGGGCCGCTGACCCGGAAAATCTTTGATGCCAAGCGCCTCACCGATAACGCCTGGGTGCGGGTCAAAGGGCGCGTCACCGCTCCGCCCGGCGTTTTGGGGGTGCGCAGCATGTACATTCAAGATAACACCGCCGGAATTTTAATTTACCTGCCCAAAAATCACGGGTTGTCCTTTAAGCTGGGGGATCGGGTGGAGGTGGTCGGCAATCTGCGCGCCTTCCATAATGAGTTTGAAATTGTGGTGGGTGAGCGCAGCGGGGTGAAGTTTTTAGAGCCTGGCCTGCCGCCCCCACCTTTGCCCATTGCCACCACCTCGCTGCTGGAGCCTTATGAAGGCATGCTGGTCATGCTGCAAGGCCGGGCGGTTGATTTCAAAGGCTGGACGACCATCTGGCTGGACGACGGCACGGGTTGGGCCAAAAGCTACCTCCGGCGCAGCACCGGCATCAAAAAGCCCTATCTAAAGCTGGGGACGGCCATGACCATCGTAGGCATTGTCAGTCAATACTCCGACGAAGACGAGCCTTCTCGCCTTGATTACCGCTTGCTGCCTCGCTACCAAAGCGACATCCTGATTAATAGCCCGGCTGCGGCTGCGCCGGCCAACTGGCCCAAACTGCTGCCCGATACCGGCAATTAAACAGGTTTTTCAAACCGGATTCAAACCTGAGTATGTTACGATAAAAACAACTAGACGTGGAAAAAAAATAGCACTGTAGCATCCGGGCGATGGTATAAAGCTAACTTTTTTCTGCGCTAGGGTATCCCGGCCCCGCGTTTGTGCCGGCAGGGCAAAAAGGGCCGTTACGGCGAGATAAAGCATTTTTCACCGGGGGACAGCTTCTTGGAGCAGTTACCCCCTTTTTCATTTCTTCTGCATCACCCCCACTCCGGGCCACTCCTCTAAAACACCCAGGAGCATGCAGCCAGCCGCTCGCTGCCTGTAAAGCCGGGCTGTTTTATCCTCAAAACTGCGCTCTTTCTGGATGTACAGGATTGCAGAGTCGTGATACAATCGTGAAAAACCGGATAACAAGAATTTTAGTTGCAGATTCTTGGACAGGGTAAACTTAATGCCCCCACACCTCCCCTCTCTAAAAATGGCCCGCTGGGCCCTGCTGGCGATGTTTTTTGCCAATGGCGCGTTGTTTGCCAACTGGCTCTCCCGTATTCCCCAAATTCAGGCTAACCTGGCTATGAGCGAAGGCGAACTGGGCCTGGCGTTGATGGGCATAGCGGTGGGGGTGCTGACCGCGCTCACGCTGGCCGGCGGCCTGATTGCCCGCTTTGGCAGCCGCGCCGTAACCACCGCCGCCGGCGGGGTGCTGTGCCTGCTGCTCCCTTTTTTGGCGTTGATGCCAAACGTGGCGACCTTGGGGGTCAACCTGGTTCTTTTTGGGGCGGCGATGAGCGCGATGGATGTGGCGATGAACGCCCAAGGCGTTGATGTTGAGCGGGCGTTGGGGCGCTCGGTGATGTCTTCCTTTCACGCCTCGTTTAGCATTGGCGGCTTTACGGGCGCTGCTTTTGGGGCGATCATGGCCTATTGGGACGTTGGGCCGTTGTTCCATTTTGCCATGGCCGGCGCAGTGTTTCTGGTGTTGATTTTGCTGGCCGCGCCGCCCCTGCTGCCCGCGTCCCCCGAAACCGAACCAGAAGTTGGTGGGCCGGTGTTTCGGCTGCCGGCGCGAGCGTTGTGGCCGTTGGGCATGGTCGCCTTTTGCTCCGCCATCGGCGAGGGCGCGATGGCCGACTGGAGCGCCGTCTACCTGAAAAGCATCGTCGGCGCCACCGGCGGGGTGGCCGCGTTGGGCTATGCTGCCTTTTCCGTTACCATGACCGGCGGGCGGCTGCTGGGCGATAATCTGACTATGCGTTTTGGCCCGGCCAACCTGGTGCGCGCCGGCGGCGTGGCCGCCTCGGTGGGGCTGCTGCTGGCGCTATTACTGCCGCAGGCCGGGCCGGTTTTGCTGGGCTTTGCTGCCGTGGGCGCGGGGCTGTCCATTGTGGTGCCGCTGGCCTTCAGCGCGGCAGGCAACGTGCCAAACCTACCTTCCGGGGTGGGCATCGCCGGGGTGGCGACGATTGGTTATGCCGGCTTTCTGGCCGGGCCGCCCGCCATCGGTCTGCTCGCCGAAGCCACCACGCTGCGAGTGTCTATGGTGCTGGTGCTGCTGCTGGTTGGCTCGTTGATATTTACCTCGCCGGCGTTGCGCAGAACGTAGGAAGTTGGATGATACTCAATCTGAAATTGATTAACCCTGGCAGACTTGCCGGTGGGCGGTATCCCAAAGAAATCCCCCTGGTGGGTTCCGGTCATTAGGCGGCGAAGACGTAGGGAACGCCCAGCTTCTCGGCGAGGGAGGGGGTGGCGATCTGCAAAGCCGTTGCGCCGACGATGAGGTCGCAGCCTTGAGCTGCCGCGGTGATCGTCTCGAATTGCGCGGCGACTACGCCTTCCATAGCCGCATCATCATTCTCCTCTTGTTTATACCCTCTGTTCGCTGCCCAAAGTTTTCAGAATTCCACTTCGCCTTCCAGATAGAAAACACAAGCGCCTTCCATCTGCACCCGATCTCCGGCCAGCCGGCAGATCATTTTTCCTCCCCGCGGCGAGGCCTGAAAGGCCCGAAACTCAAGCTTACCCAGTCGTTTTGCCCAATAAGGGGTTAACATGCAGTGCGCCCCGCCGGTCACGGGATCCTCGGGCACACCCTTCGCCGGGGCAAAGTAGCGGCTGACGAAATCGTAGGCGCCGTCACCCGGCGCAGTCACAATTAAGCCGCTGCGATCCAGGCGGGCGATGGCGGCCATATCCGGGGCCAGGGCGCGAATGAGGTCCGCGCTCTCCAGCAGCGCCATGTAGTTGAAGGCGTTGGCGAACACTTCGTTGGGAACGACGCCCAATGCTGCCGCCAGGCCGGGCGGTGGCGAGACCGGCTCAGACAGCCGCGCCGGAAAATCCATGACGTAACCGGAGCCGGTTCGGTTCACTGCCAGCGGGCCGCTCGCCGAGTGGAAGATCACCCGGCTGCGTCCCGGTTCCAGCCGCTCCATCACCACCGCAGCGCTCGCCAGAGTCGCATGGCCGCAGAGCGGCACTTCTGTGACCGGCGTAAACCACCGCAGGCGATAGTCGCCCCCCTCAGGAACGAGAAAAGCCGTTTCAGACAAATTGTTTTCGGCCGCGATGGCCTGCATGACGGCGTCTTCCGGGAAGCTCGGCGTCACTATAACCGCCGCCGGGTTCCCGGCAAACCGCCGCGTGGTAAAGGCATCAAGCTGAAATATCGGTCTACGCTTCATAGTTCACCCCGGATCGGAGTTTTTTCATCAACGTCCTTACGTGCGTCTTTAAGAGGTCTGGCGTCGGGTTGCTCCCCTGACCGCCAATTCATACGCCTCGCTGAGTAAGGGCAGCAGCGTCTGAAAGGTGGTATCGCTTGGGTTGAGCACGCACAGATACGACTGGGCGGCATCTTCGGGGTTCGGGCCGCTCAAGCGACCAAACGGTCTTGCTCGCCGGGCTGTAGACTACCCGGTAGCGCTGGCCCGGTCCGTGCTGTACGTAGAGCTTCGACCCCCCCGGCAGGGCGCCTACCCGTTCAAAGTCCCCATAGGCTACTCCTTTCGATGCAACGAAAAAGAGCGCACACACGGGCGGCCGGAATGGTAGGTTGTTAGGCGGCCTTCATTTTGGTACCCGGAAACGGGGCCGGTAGAGTCCCTCCGCCAGTTCGACCACCTCACCGATCAACTGGCCGACCCGCTCCACTGCCGCCTGGAGTTCCGCCTCGGACTGGCCCAAATGACCGAGTATCTGCTGGACTCGCGCCCCAAATTCTCGCGGAGCACGGTCAAACGCTCCGACCTCGGCTAACGCGGTCTTGTCGTTGAGGGGATAGTGGCGGTTCAAGGCAAACAGCGCCAGCACAAGCTGGTAAATGGCCCGAGCCAGGCAAGCGCCCGTCCCATAGGCGTCGGCCCGAGCCGCGAACTTGGACGCGAACGCCGCCACGCCAAATTCCGCCGCCCAGAGATAGTCCTGCACCACCGCCCGGCGCAAGGCCTCCGGATATTCCTGAACCCGCCGCTTTAACCGGTCAAAATGCGCATCGGGGTCAAACAGAGGCAGGCACACCGCAACCTCGCCCAGGTAGGTGGCGCTAAAGAAGCCAAAGGGCGGCTGCTGGGTGTAATCAAGCTCGTAGCGGCCCGCTTCCGCCTGGGCGATGACCCGCTCCAGGTGTTCGAGGCTGCGGTAGATGAAATCAACGCGCTGGCCGCCGACGGTCAGCCAGGCCCCGCCGTTGACCCAGGGGCCCCATTCGTAAAAGCTGGTGACGACTGGCCCCGCGGTGTCGTTGACGTCCTCGGCTAAATCGCGGACGCTCTGGACAGAGAAAGGGGCTGCTTCTGAATAGAGGAGGCCGAGGTCAATGTCTGAGCCGGCCTGGGCGCATCCGCGCGCATAAGACCCACCCAGCACCACTGCCCTGATGCCGGGGATGGCGGCCAGCCGATTCGAGAGCAAAGACAGCAGTTGGCGCTGTTCCGGCGAAAGTTGTATCACCATTAAATCTCCAGACCCTTCTCGACCTCGACCAACTGGTCGGGGCGACTAACAATGATTCATCCGAATAAACGTTCTTCAAAGCCGAAAGAGTGTTTCCGGCATCTCGACCTCTCCTTCCTTGTCATGTCAAGGCTCTGCTCACTATTGGGTTGCAAGCTCGCTGACTATTTTCTCGCACATGCGGTGAGCTGCCAGATTGATCTGGGGCATACTCATTCGATTCATGGCGATGACCAGCCCAACGCCTCTCGCCGGGTAAATCCGGGTTTCGGTGGTAAAACCGGCCCCGCCGCCTTCGTGGTTAATGAATGCTGCTTCGCCGGTCTGCCCGATCTTCCAACCCAGCCCAACCCCCACCTTTGAGGCGATCCCGGCTTGGCCCCGAACCGCCAACTTTTGCATCAGGCGGCAGGTCTCTTTGCTCAAAATGCCCTGGCCATCGTTGAGCTGGGCGATCACAAAGGGGGCAAAGCCCAGCACCGAGCCGACCAGCCCGCCAATGGCGGCGGTGTCCAGATCATAATTTCGCAGCGCTATAAAGCCATGGATCGGCCCTCCGTACATCTTCCTGGCGGTCCCCGGCATCAGCAGGCCGAACAACCAGCGCATCGGTTCCCAGCGGAGCATGTACCCGGTGGCGGCATCGGTTTTCATCGCCTCGGTCAGGGTAAAGGCCACCGGCATGCCCAGGGGCTGGAGGATATGCCCGGTCACATAGTCGGTGTAGGGTTGGCCAGCTACCTGGGTGATGATTTGGCCCAACAGGGCGTAATTGGCATTGCAATACTCAACCGCCGCGCCGGGTTCTCGTTTCAAACTGAGCTTGTAGCGGCTGAGCGCTTCGGCGGTCGTTACCGCCGCCTCGCCGTCAAAATGAACGGCCAGAAAGGCTTTGAGAGTATCCTTCAAACCGGAGGTGTGGGTCAGGAGCTGCTTGATGGTAATTTTCCCAGCAGCACCCAGGCCCACAACATAGTTACCGGCGGGATCGTCTAGCCTCAGTTTTCCCGCTTCGACCAACTGCATCACGGCCGTGGCGGTGTAGAGTTTGGTGCCGGAAAAAAGGTGATACGCCGTGTGAGGCGTCGGCGGGCGCTGCTGGCGCAGGTCGGCATAGCCAAAAGCGCCGGATAAAATGATGCCGTGGCGATCCACAACAACCAGGGAACAGCCGGGAATTTTGGCCGATTGGAGTTCGGCATTAACAAAGTCAGCGAGTACTTCGGAGTTGATCATCGGGTCTGCTCTCTTGGATAGATTAAAACCACATCCGTACAAACTGCTGGATTTGGCAATCCAGCGGGAGCAAATAGGGAAGTTTCATGCATTTGTTGCAAAAAGAGGGAAATAAAAGCAAAACGGGCGCTCTGCGTCTTCAGAGTGCCCGTTAAAAGTAACTTTCCTTAACAAGGTATTGCCTTACCTGGCACAGGACAAATCCTGTTGTTGTGTTGGGAAATATTACTATAAGGCGGGAGCGACGGGACTTGAACCCGCGATCTTCGGCTTGACAGGCCGACGTGTT